>JALUWZ010000031.1 GCA_027019205.1 Emcibacter sp. | reverse complement strand
GACAATGGCGTCACCCTGACCGAACTGGCCCCGGATATCACCGTGGACGAGGTCCGCGCAAGGACAGAGGCCGACTTCTCGATTGCTGAAGGCCTGACATAACTCTTGATAAATTATCGTAAAACGATAATATATATGGGATATAGTGACCACTAACCCTGCGAGAGACTCATGCGGACAGCCTGTACCGCTCTGATATTATTATGTTTTTTCCTCTATTCCGGTCATGGTTATTCAGGATTGTCGGCCTTTGGCAAACCGCTCAGGGTGATTATTCATAAAGTTCCGAAAAAAACGGATTCGCATTATCGCGATGTGGAAAGGGCAGTTACAAAATACACGGCAAATATTGACTGGTCTGCTGTCCTTGATCATCAATTCTACGCCGGAACCGGGTCGGAAGGGGATGACTTTCGGGCGCTCGATATCAAGTTGAAATATTATGGTGACCGAAATTACGCACTGGAAAAGATGGAAATTCGTGACCACAGGTTATATGATGGTGCGTCGGATATTCTGGTCAACCCCATGTATATCCTTCAAACCGGTACCGTCGGAAGCCGGGGCGGGTTTTCAGCTTTCGGTCAGGATTGGTTGAGAATGAATATTAAAACCATAGATACCCTTGCCCACTGGACCAGCCGGCGTTCGATGTCACTGGGACTCTACACCGCTTCCAAACATTTTAATAACAACCGGATTCTGCCAAAATCTGCTGACATCATGAAAGACAGGGAACGTCGTAAATATCATGAATAAAGGATGATAAAAGAAAAATCACCGCTGATGGCTGCGGCAGTCTATATGCTGCTCTACAGCCTTACCCACGGGGCGGTATGGGCCTGCATCCGGTATCTTTCAAGTGATATTCACCCGCTTGTTCTGGTTTTCTTCAGGACGCTGTTCGGCACGCTGGTTATTCTGCCGGTGCTGCTGAAAACCAGACTGCCGCGTCTGGCGGACGGTCTATATCCGCTGTATATCCTCAGGGGGATTTTCAATACCGGCTCCATTGTCGGGGTTTTCTATGCGGTCAGCCTCATCCCGCTGGCCGATGCGGTGGCCTTCAGCTATGTCGCACCGATATTCGCGACGATATTTGCGGTTTTTATCCTGAAAGAGAAAATTGGCCGCCACCGGATATTTGCCATCCTCGCCGCCTTTATCGGTGTTCTCATTCTGGTGCGGCCTGGCTATCAGGCCATGAGCATTGGCATCATGACAGCCCTTGGTGCCGCTGTCTGTTTTGCCGCTACCCTGATCTGTGTCAAGCTGCTGACCCGCCATGATGACCCGACGATGGTCAGCCTCATGGCCTTTATCGTCACCCTGCCAATCAGTCTGGTCGCGGCGCTGTTTCACTGGCAATGGCCTGTGGGGCAGCAATGGCTCTATGTCGTCCTGATGGGGGCCTTTGCAGCAACCTCTCATATTTGTCTGGCCAGGGCCCTGTCGCGGGCGGACCTTGGTGCTGTCATGCCGATTGATTTCTCGCGGATTATCTTTGCGGCGATCCTTGGCGTTACCCTGTTTGGCGACAATGTCAATGGCCTGACTTTTCTCGGTGGGGCCATTATTCTTTCCAGTGCCGCATATGCCACCTACCGGGAAAAGAAACTCGCCCGCCTTTCCCGTCCGGAATAATTTTGCCCTGAAGCAATTTAGTCTCGACATCCGGGGCCGCTTGCGGCAATATGTTACCGAACAGTAACGTATTGAAAGAAATAAATTATGGAAATCAGCGGACTATCGGCAATTGTTACCGGCGGCGCATCAGGATTGGGCGAAGCAACGGCCCGGTGCCTGGCCAAAGCCGGGGCAAAAGTAACAATTTTTGACATGAATGGCGAACAGGGGCCAAAGATTGCCACCGATATCAAGGGTCATTTTGAACAGGTTGACGTTGCTTCGGCAGAAAATGTTGAAGCTGCTCTGGATTCTGCGGCTGCCCGTCACGGGGATGCCAGAATTCTGGTCAATTGTGCCGGTATTGCCATTGGCGAGAAAACCGTGGGTCGCGATAATATCCCCCATGATCTGGACCGCTTTAAAAAGGTGGTGGAGGTCAATCTGGTTGGCACCTTCAACGTTATTCGCCTCACCACCGCCCGCATGGCGGCCCTCGCGCCGCTCGAAACTGCGGAAAGAGGAGTTGTCATCAACACGGCCTCGGTTGCCGCGATTGAAGGACAGGTCGGACAGGTTGCCTATTCGGCCTCCAAGGGCGGCATTGTCGGCATCACCCTGCCGATTGCCCGCGATCTTGCCGGGCTTGGCATCCGGGTCTGCACGATTGCGCCGGGCCTGTTCCTGACCCCGATGATGAAGGGATTGCCCGAGGATGTGCAACAGTCTCTCGGGGCCAGCGTACCCTTTCCGAACAGGCTCGGCAATCCTGATGAATATGCCAGCCTTGCCCGGCATATATGCGAGAATGCGATGTTAAATGGTGAGGTTATCCGCCTTGACGGAGCGATTCGCATGGCCCCCAGATAGGGATTCAGCGCTCGATAAATTCGATCATATAGCCGTCAGGATCGCGCACAAAGGCCAATATGGTCGAGCCATGCTTCATCGGGCCGGGCTTGCGCGGAATTTCGATACCCTTTTTCTCCAGCGCTGCACAGAAGTCATAAATATTCCTGACGCCGAGGGCAATATGGCCAAAACCGTCGCCGATCTCGTAAGGCTCGGTCCGCTCCCAGTTATGGGTCAGTTCAAGGACAGTATGATCCTTTTCATTGCCGAACCCCAGAAAAGCCAGTGTAAATTTACCCTCGGGGAAATCCTTCCGGCGCAGCAAGGTCATCCCCATATCCGCGCAATAGAAATCAAGCGATTTCTCCAGGTCCAGAACCCGGATCATGGCATGCAATATTCGCTGGCCGCCGGTCATGGCCCTAGTTTTCCTTATCAACGATCATAGCGGTAAAGGTTGCCTCGGCAACCGGCTGACCGCTCACCTTCGCCTCGGCCTGAAAGCGCCAGACCGGGCCGCGATGACGTTCTTTTTTAATATGCAGCTCAAGCCGGTCCCCCGGCACCACCGGCTTCCTGAATTTTGCCCCGTCAATTGACATGAAATAGGCCAGCTTCTCCTGTGCCTGGTCCGCCATGCTCAACATAACAAAGGCCGCCGCCGATTGGGCCATGGCCTCGACAATCAATACGCCGGGCATCACCGGTTTGCCGGGAAAATGGCCCTGAAAGAACGGCTCGTTGATGGTGACACATTTGATACCGACCGCAGACTCGCCGCGCCTGATTTCCGTCAACTGGTCAATCAGCAGCATCGGGTAGCGGTGCGGAATGAGTTCCATGATCCGCTCGACACCGATTGCTTCCGGGCTTGTAGCCTTATCCTCGGGCATATTCATTTTCTTTCACCGGCCATAGCCCGGATTATTTCGCCGGGGCCGCCGGAGCCGCTGCCGTAACCGGAAGCTCGACCTTGACATTTGGCAGGACCTGATCAAGGGCCTCTATCACGGAGGTCGTAACATCAAGTCCGGCTGATTTTTCAATCACCAGACTGGCATCCATAATCATCGTGGCCTTGTGTTCCTTGAGGATTTTCTGCAGGATCGGTTTCAGGGCGCGCTGCAATTCATTCTGGGCGCTGCCAAGGGCGGCTTCAAGCTGCTTGTTCTTGATCTGCACCTCGCGTTTTACGGTCAGCACCTTGTTCTGGAAATCCCGGACCTTGGCATCATAGGACTCCTTGGGCAGGATTGAACGCTGGGACTTGAGAGTAGCTTCTTCTGCCTTGAGCTTCTTTTCCTGTTCGGTAATTTCGACCTGGAATTTCTTGCGGATCTTGTCGAGCTGACTTTGAATATCCTTGCCGGCTGCCGAGTTGAAGCGGACCATACGGCTGTCGATGATCGCAATCACCGCCGGGGGCAGAGCCTCCGCCGCAACGGTCGAGGTTATATTTGACAGGGTGGAAAGAGTGGCGGCAACAGCCACCATTATGGTAATCTTGATTAGCTTTTTCATATTAAAATCTGGTTCCGATGTTAAATTGGAAAAATTCAGTCTTATCAAACTTATCTGATAATATCGCCTTGGCAAAGTCAACCCGGAAGGGTCCAAATGGCGACGTCCAGGTAAATCCAATACCCGCTGACACCCGGGGTTTTGGTGTATCTGCCACAATACTATGCGTAAAACCAGTGGCAGAGTTAAACAACTGAGTAGGTAAGTCAATAGAAAATAATGCTCCGGCATCAACAAACATGCTGGCCTCAATGCCGAGTTCCCGCGCCCCCGAGCCGAGCGGAATGAATACCTCAAGCGATCCCTTGTAGAAAACATTACCGCCCAGCGCATCCCGGGTCAGATCATCCCGAGGGCCAATCCCGGCCTGTTGAAAGCCGCGCATCCGGGGATTACCGAGGAAATACCGGTCATTAATCCGGATATCCTGACCTAGGCCGATAATATGACCGCCCTCTGCCTTGACCCCGAAAATCCAGCGTTTATAGATCGGGATAAAATAATTATAGGTCGCCTGGGTCCTGACATATCTCACATTGCCGCCAAGGCCCGAAACATCCTGATTGACGACAAGCCGTTGGCCCCGATTCGGTTTTTTTCGGTTATCCAGAGTATCATAGGAAATTCCGTAACCGATGGACGAGGTGGTAAAGGTGCCAATATTGGTGGTAGTAAAGGGGCTGCGACGGGCGAGAAACTGGGACGGGATGTCAATCTTGTCCCGGCGCAGGTTATAGCGCGCGCTCATCACAATAAATTCGGTGACCGGAAAGGCGGTACGCAGTCCGGTGCCATAGGAAATCTGGGTAAAATTTGCTTCCCGGAAACTGTTATCCCGGTAGAACAGATCAACACCGGCGACAATGGGCCGCCCCATAAAATAGGGTTCGGTAAAGCCAATATCCAGTTCCTTGCGCCGGTTGGATATCCGGCTGCTGAAGCGCAGGTCCTGACCACGGCCCAGAAGATTTCTCTCCCGGATACTGAAATCAAACAGGAAGCTTTCCAGACTGGAAAAACCCGCGCCGATGGAAAGTTCCCCGGTCGCCTGTTCCTCAACCGTGACATCCAGAATGGTCTTGTCATCCGCAGAACCTTCGACCTGATCAATTTCGACTTCCTTGAAAAAACCGAGGGACTTGATCCTGATCTCTGACCGTTTCATTTTGGACGAGTTGTAGGAATCGCCCTCGACCAGCCTCATTTCACGGCGGATGACATTGTCATGGGTACGGACATTGCCATGAATTTCGACCCGCTCCACGTAAACCCGAGGCGCCTTGTTGACCACATAGACGATATTGACCGTCTGCTTCTTGCGGTCGCGGCGGATACGCGGGCGGACATTGACAAAGGCATATCCCTTCAGCCCGGCAATATCAGTCAGATATTCCACCGTCTTGTCGATCAGCTTGGAATTATACAGATTGCCCTTGCGGGTCAGCACCAGCTTGCTCAGGATTTCCGATTTCAGGTCGGGGATCTTGCTGTCAACCGTGACCGTGCCAAAATGATAGATCACCCCTTCTTCGATGGTATAATTGATGAAAAAATCTTCCTTGTCCGGGGCCAGTTCCGCCACGGCAGAGGTTATTCTGAAATCCGCATAGCCCTTGGAACGGTAGAAATCCCGCAATAATTGCTTGTCAAACGCCATCCTGTCAGGATCATAGGTATCGTCAGAGGTCAGAAATTTCCACCAGCGGCTTTCCTTTGACCGCATCACCGCCCGCAAATCATCATTGTTAAAGATATGGTTGCCCATAAAATTGATTTTGCCGATACTGCTTTTCGGACCTTCGGTAATCTCAAAAACCAGATTGACCCGGTTCTGGTCAAGCTGAATAACCTTTGGTTCAACGCTCGCGGCAAAACGCCCGCCCCGGCGATAAATCTCCAGAATACGCGCGACATCCGCCCTGACCTTTGACCGGGAGAAAACGATGCGCGGCCGCAGGTGAATTTCCTCATAGAGCTTGTCGTCTTTTTTATATTTATTACCCTCGAAAACAATCCGGTTGATGATGGGGTTTTCTGTTATTTCAATCACCAGAACCGTGCCGGAGCGGCCAATTTTGACATCGGAAAACAGTCCCGTATTGAACAGGGCTTTCAGGGAACGATCGACTTCTTTTTCATTATAGACATCCCCCTTGTGAACGAAAAGATATGATTTTACCGTTGCCGGCTCAATCCGCTGACTGCCATTGACAATAATATCCGAGATGATACCCCGACTATCAAAGGTCGACTGCTTTTCCTGCGCCTCCCCGGTCCCGGAAAGGATGGCCCCCAAAAGGAAAACGACCAGCCATTTCCGGGCTGTAAAAATATTACTCATGCGATTTAACAAAGAATAGTATCCTGTTATTGGCTTTTTTTGCTTTTTCTATAATAAATACGGCCTGTTTACCAGTTAAATTTCAATATATCGTTGAAGCTGGCCAACAGCATCAGACCGAGAATAAAAACCAGACCGATCCGAAAGCCGAATTCCTGGGTTCTTTCACTTAATTTCCGGCCCAGAACTGCCTCGAACCCGTAATAAAGCAGATGCCCGCCATCAAGCAACGGGATCGGGAACAGATTGATCATCCCCAGACTGATTGATACCAGCGCCATGACCCTGATCCAGAAATCAACCCCGCGCTTGGCTGATTCCCCGGCAATTTTGGCAATGCCGATCGGCCCGGAAAGTTCCTTTACCGATCTGGTGCCGACAATCATCTGGCGAATTCCCCGCAGGGACTGCACGACGATTGTCCGGGTCTCAACCACCCCGGCCCACAGGGCCGAAAGCGGGCTATGATGGCGTATAACAACCTTTTCAATATTCTGCACGCCAATCTGGTACAGTTCCAGCGGCTTGCCGCTGTCATCCAGAACCGGCTTGCCATCCCTGGTAATCTTTGTCAGACGCGGCGTCAGCATCAGATGAACAATCCTGCCCTTTCTCAGCACGTCAACATCAAGACCTTCCCCGGCACTGTAAAGAACCTCGATCCGCAGGTCGTTGAAGCGTTTGATCTTGCTGCCGTCAACGGCAACTATAACGTCTCCCGCTTCCATCCCGGCGGCCTCGGCGGCGCTGTCCGGCATAACTTTCGATACAATAGCCGGGGTATCTATCTGTCCATAAATATAAAAAAATGTGGCCAGAATAAGAATGGCAAAGACAAGATTGGCAATCGGTCCGGCAAAGACAATCGCCGCCCGCTGGTACAGTTTTTTATGATGAAAGGATACTTCCCTCTCCTCCGCCGTCATTTGGTCAAGGTCGCTGTCCGGGGTGCTGGCAGCACTGGCATCACCAAAAAATTTAACATATCCACCGATCGGCAGAGCGCTTATTTTCCAACGGGTACCCTTTTTATCGGTCCGGCCCCATATTTCCGGCCCGATACCGATGGAAAAAACATCTACTCGTACTTTGTTCAGCCGGGCAATGATGAAATGTCCCCATTCATGGACAAACACCAGAATGGACAGCATTGCCACAAAGGAAAAAACATATATAACCGCGTTAATCAATGAGTCCATCATGATCCTCTAAAATTTTCCAATAACATCCCGGGCCACCGCGCGCGCCTCCTCATCTATGGCATAAACCATCTTGAGACAGGTCAGGGGCGAGGCCGATATCCGGGCCAGTGTTTCCTCAACGCTCCGGGCAATATCCAGAAAGCCGATCCGGCCTTCAAGAAAGGCGTAAACCGCCACCTCATTGGCGGCGTTGAGGATAGTAGGGGCAGTTCCGCCGATATGCAATGCTTCTCTTGCAATGGCCAGCGCCCGAAATCTTTCCGGATCGGGTTCGAGAAAATCCAGCTGTCCGATTTCCCTCAGTCTCAGCTTCCGGGCCGGGGTATCTATCCTGCCGGGCCAGCCAAGACAAAAGGATATCGGGATTCTCATATCCGGCGCCCCGAGCTGCGCCAGAACCGACCCGTCCTGATAGCTGACCATGCTGTGAATAACCGATTGGGGATGAACAACAATATCAATCTGTTCCAGCCGGACCGGGAACAGGTGATAGGCCTCGATCATTTCAAGGCCCTTGTTCATCATGGTCGCCGAATCAACCGAAATTTTCGCCCCCATATCCCAGTTCGGATGGGCGACCGCCTCAGCCGGAGTGACATTTTTCATCTCTTCCAGACTGTATTTTATAAAGGGTCCGCCCGAGGCGGTCAGGGTGATCAGGTCAACATCCTGGGGCCGGTTAAAATCAAAAACCTGAAAAATGGCATTATGTTCAGAATCAACCGGCAGCAATGTCGCCCCGTAATCACGGACTTCCTGCATCATAATATCCCCGGCGCAGACCAGACATTCCTTGTTGGCCAGCGCAACCGTCGCCCCGCGCCGAATGGCCGATAGCGTCGGACGAAGGCCCGCCGCTCCAACGATAGAGGCCATCACCCACTCGGCGGGAAGCTGTGCCGCCATATCAAGCGCCCCGGCACCGGCGGAAACTTCGACATCGGTATCCCCCAGCGCATCTTTCAGCGCCTGATACCGGTTTTCATCCGCAATCACCGCATGGCGGGCGTTGAATTTGCGGGCCTGTTCCGCAAGCTTTTCCACATTATGGTTGGCGGTCAGCGCAATCACCTCATAGGATTCCGGAGTGCGGCCAATCAGGTCAAGCGTATTGCAGCCCACAGATCCGGTGGAGCCTAATATTGTCACCGTTTTTGCTTTATGTGATGTCGCGGAAGCCGCCATGCTATTGATATCTTCCCAGCAGATAAAGAAATATTACGACGGCGGGGGCGGCAAAAACCACCCCGTCAACCCGGTCCATAATCCCGCCATGTCCCGGAATGATCGCCCCGGAATCCTTGACGTTGAAATGCCGTTTCAGGGCCGATTCCGCGAGGTCGCCAATCTGGCTCCATATCGCCAGAAGCCCCGCCACCAGGGCAATAACGGCCATATTGCCCCCCAGATTAAAATAATATGCCGACCCGAGACCCAGTATCACCGCCATAATCGCCCCGCCGACAAGCCCGGCCCAGGTCTTGTTCGGGCTGATGCGCGGGGCCATCTTTGGCCCGCCGATATTTTTACCGGCAAAATAGGCCCCGGTATCCATCGACCAGACGATAATCATCATCCACAAGACGATCCAGCCATCGGAATTCTGTCTCAACACCATCAGGGACAAGGCCGGCAGCAGGGCATAAAGCATCCCCAGCAAGGCGAAATACAGCTTTATCCGGAAATAGAGGCAGGCCGCAACAAGCAGAACCAGCGGCGCAAGATAAATATATGGTGGAAAATATACCACATAATACAGGGAATAGACCAGCAACAGGCCAAAGACCGACTGCAGGACAAAGGCCGCATTAAACGCCCGCCCCTCGCAGATACCGTTCCATTCATAAAGAATGAGAACCATCAGCAGCGCCACAAAAAGACCGTAGACTATCCCGCCATACAAAATAATAAAAACCGCAACCGGCAACATGACCAGCGCCGACAGAACACGCAGCAACAGCCCGCTTTTCTTCGGTGGCGTGGTGGAGGAGGATTGATTCATGGGAGGCTCAAGGTCTGGCACCGTAGCGCCGGTCCCGCCCACAATATTCCTCTATGGCCTGTTCGAGGATTTCACGGTTGAAATCCGGCCATAAAACATCAAGGAAAATAAATTCAGCATAGGCAATCTGCCACAGGAGGAAATTACTGATCCGCTGCTCCCCGCTGGTTCGGATAATCAGGTCCGGGTCTGGAATATCGCCGGTCTGCAGGCCGGTGGCAAAAACATCTTCCGAGATATCTTCCGGGCTGAGGTCCCCGGCCTTGATCTTTTCCCCGAGCTGTCGTGCCGCATCAACGATTTCCGCCCGCCCGCCATAGCTGAGCGCAAGAGTGAGACGAAGCCGGGTATTGTCACGGGTTTTCAATTCTGCGGCCTCGACAAGTTCCCTGATATTCGCGCCAAGTCGTGATCTGTCGCCGATAAAGGACAGGCGGATATTCTTGTTATGTAACTCGTCCACCTCCCGGGTCAGGTAACGTTGCAGCAGGGTCATCAGCCCGCTGACTTCTTCCTTCGGTCTGTTCCAGTTTTCCGAGGAAAACGCATATAACGTCAAATAGCTGATACCGAGGTCAATGGCATCCTCAACGCATTTTCGGACCACCTCGGCACCGCGTTTGTGACCGGCAAATTTCGGGAGCATGCGTTTCTTGGCCCACCGCCCGTTGCCATCCATAATGATCGCCACATGAGCCGGAGGGTCCAGTTGCCTGTTTTTCTTTCTGGAAGAAAATTCTTCCTTAACCAACAACATTGACCGGATTGTCTCCCTATACCTGCATAATTTCTTTTTCCTTGATCTCCGTCAGATGGTCAATCTCTGTAATCATCTCGTCGGTCAACTTCTGTATCCTGTCAGAATAGCTTTTTTGTTCGTCCTGACTGATCTCGCTGTCTTTTTCCAGCCGCTTGATGGTATCCATGCCATCCCGGCGCACATTGCGAATGGCAATGCGGCTCTGTTCGGCATATTTGCCGGAAACCTTTGTCAATTCCGTCCGGCGTTCCTGATTCAGTTCCGGTATGGGAATACGCAGGGTCTGACCGTCAACAATCGGGTTGAGGCCGAGGCCGGCATTACGAATGGCTTTTTCCGCCAGCGCCACCATGGTCTTGTCCCAGACGCTGACACTGATCATACGGGATTCAGGTGTCGAAACTGTGGCAACCTGATTAAGCGGCATCTGCGCGCCATAGGCGTCCACCATCACCGGGTCCAGCAGATGAACTGATGCCCGCCCGGTGCGCAGGCCGGCAAATTCTGATTTCAAATTCTCAACCGCCCCCTTCATCCGGCGTTTGAGGTCCGCGAGATCAATTTCAGATGACATTTTTGCTCACTCCTTTGTTCACCCCTTGATTCACCCTTGGGGTGGCAATGATGGTAAATTTTCCCTGTCCGCACATTACGCGGGCAAATTCACCATGTTTATGAATGGAAAATACCAGAATCGGAATATCATTCTCCCGCGCCAGCGCAATCGCCGACGTGTCCATGACTTGCAGATTATTGGTCAGTACGGTCTGATAATCCAGCCGGTCATATCTTACGGCATCCGGATCGGTTTTCGGATCGGCGGTATATACCCCGTCAACCTGTGTCCCCTTCAGCAACGCGTCGCAGCCCATTTCCGCCGCCCTGAGGGCCGCAGCGGTATCGGTGGTAAAGAATGGATTGCCGGTGCCTGCGGCAAAAACCACCACCCGGCCCTTTTCCATATGGCGAATAGCCTTGCGGCGGATATACGGCTCACAAACCGAGGCAATCGGAAAGGCCGACTGTACCCGGCTGTCAACGCCCTGCTTCTCCAGCGCATTCTGGATCGCGATCGAATTCATCACCGTCGCCAGCATCCCCATATGATCGGCAGAGGTTCGGTCAAAACCGCTCGCCACCCCGGTCATGCCACGAAAAATATTCCCGGCCCCCACCACCAGACAGACCTGAACCCCCAGGTCCTGCACGGTTTTTACCTCCACGGCGATTCGCCGGACCATATCGGGGTCAATACCATAGTCCTGCTCACCCATCAGGGCTTCGCCGGAAAGCTTCAGCAAAACACGTTTATAATCAGGAATCTCCGCCATATTTACCTTGTTATCCCGTTCAGATCATACCGTTCAGGCCATGTTGACTCTGGTCGGCAATGGTCTCTTTATACATTATTATAAAAAATTAATTATAAAAAATTATGGGCAGAATATACAATTCGGGCCCAAATGCGAATAAACTTTTACATTTATTGTCAAATGAGCCCGAAAGAAAAATTTATTGACCGGCGACAGCGGCGACTTCGGCGGCAAAATCCTCTTCTGCCTTGTCAATCCCGGCGCCCAGTTCAAGACGGACATAACCGGTTATTTTAATCTCTGTCCCTGCGTCTTTGGCAGCCTTTTCAATCACTTTGGCAATCTTTGTCTCACCATCAATGATGAAGGTCTGTTCGAGGAAAACAACTTCCTGATAATATTTTGCCATCCGGCCAACAATCATTTTCTCAATGATATTGTCGGGCTTGCCGGACGCCCGGGCCTGTTCAATCAATATATTGCGTTCGCGTTCGACCGCCCCGGCGTCAAGGTCATCAATTGACAGGGCCAGCGGTGCCGAGGCCGCCACATGCATGGCGAGCTGCTTGCCGAGTGCCGTAAGGGTGGCCTCATCCGCCGCGCTTTCGAGGGCAACCAGAACCGCAATCTTGCCAAGTCCCGCCGTAACACTGTTATGGACATAGGTCGCGACAACACCCTGTTCAACCCTCAGTCCTTCGGTGCGGCGCAGGGTCATATTTTCGCCGATAGTGCCGACAAATTCGACCAGCTGATCGGCAACATTAAGCTCTTTATCAGGATAAGTTGCCGCCAGAGTCGCCGCAAGATCACCGTTATTTTCCAGTGCTACCGCCGCAACCGTCCGGACAATATCCTGAAAGCCCTCGTTACGGGCAACAAAATCCGTTTCGGAGTTTAATTCCACCGCAACCGCAGACGGACCATTGGATGCCACGGCCACCAGGCCTTCTGCCGCAACCCGACCGGATTTCTTGGCCGCCTTGGCGATGCCTTTCTGACGCAGCCAGTCCATGGCATTTTCAACGTTACCATCATTTTCCTTCAGGGCATTTTTGCAATCCATCATTCCCGCACCGGATTTTTCACGCAATTCCTTGACGAGAGCAGCCGTAATCTGAGCCATCATTCTTCCTTGTATCTTATCTGAAAAGCAGCAGGAACCGGATCATAATATCCCGGGCCTGCCACTGTTAACCTATTCCGAAGCTTTAGCTTCTTCTGCCTTGGCTTCTTCCGGTATCTCTGCCGGAGTTTCTGCCTCAACCACCGGAGCAGCCTCTGCCACGACAACGACCTCTTCCACAACCGCAACTTCCTCGACTACCGGAGTTTCCTCTGTTGCCCCGAGATCGACACCCTGTTCAACCAGTTCCTGCTGAATGCCGTCAAGCACCGCACCGGAGACCAGATCGCAGTAAAGCTGTATCGCGCGGGTTGCATCATCATTGCCCGGGATGGGAAAGGTAATGCCGTCGGGATTACAGTTGGTATCCAGAATGGCCACAACCGGAATGCCCAGCTTGTTTGCTTCCTGAATCGCCAGGTCTTCCTTGTTGGTGTCAATGACAAACAGGATATTCGGAATACCGCCCATATCCTTGATCCCGCCAAGGGCGCGTTCAAGCTTGTCCCGCTCACGGGTCATCTGCAGCATTTCTTTTTTGGTCAGGCCGGTGGTTTCCTCTGACAATTTTTTATCAAGGTCTTTCAGACGCTTGATCGAATTGGAAATGGTCTGCCAGTTGGTCATCATGCCGCCAAGCCAGCGGTGATTGACGTAATACTGGCCACAACGTTTCGCGGCTTCGGCAATCGGGCCGGAGGCCTGACGCTTGGTGCCGACAAACAGAACCCGTCCGCCGGAAGCGGTAACATCGCGCACAGTTTCCAGCGCCCGATGCAGCAACGGCACGGTAATTGACAGGTTGATGATATGAACCTTGTTGCGGGCGCCAAAGATATATTCTTTCATCTTCGGGTTCCAGCGATGGGCCTGATGGCCAAAATGGACGCCCGCTTCGAGAAGCTGACGCATTGAAAAAGTTGGCACTGCCATAGTTTTTTCCTTGTTTTCCGGTTAATCCTCCGCAGGGTGTGATCTCATATGAGACACCGGAAAGTTTTCCCCGATATGTAGGAGGTCAACTTAAAATCCCGCGTGTGAAGTAGGCGCGTGATACAGCCCTTCGGCCAAAAGATCAAGACTTTTCTCACTTTATGACTTTCGCGGGGAATTTGGTTTGCAGGCGGGGCGTCGAATATGCTAGATTACCCTTGGAGGGAGATGTTTTGAGAAAGCAGATTTCCACAAAACGAATCGTAATGGCCGTTGCCGTTATACTGCTGCTGCTGCTCGCGGTCAGGATGTGTACGTTCGGGCCGGATTACAAGGATCAGTCCCTGCTGGACCTGCTGATCAAATACCGGGCGGAACTGGAAGCCCCGGGTCTTACAGTGGCCGGGGCGGCAAAAAACCTCAAAACCCCCGAGGCGGCCTATGAATTTGTTCGGGACCGTACGCTGTATTCACCCTATTTCGGCCATCGTCAAAGCGCGGAGACCATGCTGCGGACCCGTTCCGGCAATGTGCTCGACCGGGCCAGTCTGCTGGCTGAGCTGTTGAAAGCCATGGGCTGGAAGGTGACATTTTATTCGGTATCAGACTATGCCCCTTTCACCGATGCCCCACCGTCTTCCGGTCATTTCGGTCGCCGGGGCGGGGCGCTGTTGAAAGAAATTTCCAGACGTATCGGATATGACCCGGAAAGTGAGACGGCAGACTGGCAGGATATGCTGCGGCAACTGCAACAGCAGGCCGGCAGCATGCAGGCAAAAACGGACCGGGTAAAGAAAGTCCTGCAGGACAAATCCATTGATCCCTATAAAGGTTTTGGCAACAGCAACCCTGATGAACAGCGGGTCTATATTCTGGCGACCAAAGACGGGGAAGACCAGCTTTATTTCAACCCGACTTTCCCGGATATGGCCCAACCAAAAGAGGGCCGGTCGCTATATGCCCCTGTTCAGGCCAATGGCGGCATTGAATTATGGCTGCGGGATCAGCGGGGCCTTGAAAAGCCGCTGATGAAATGGCAGGGCCAGACAGCGGGAAAAGATATTTCGCTCAGCTTTTTGCCAACCCATGACCCGCCTGGAATATTAAACGGCCCGCCGGACCCGAACCGGGTTCCCATGTGGACCCCGATGCTGACAATCGAGGGGCAGACCATATCGGGACGGCCTTTCAGACCGGACGGTGAAACAGCGGGAATCGGCCTTGAGCCGCCGTCCCCCGATATAACAAAGCTGATGCCTTTTGATCCCAAGGCCGTCACCGCCATGAGGCTTGTGGATATAGACAGCTCGAATTTCCCGCAGATAACCCTGCAGCTTGCCCTCGACGGTGTCGGCAAGAATGCCATGATGCCGCAGCATTTTCAGGTCACGGACAATGGCAGGCCGGTTAATGTCAGGCTGGAAAAAATCAGCTATGGCGGGCAGGCAGTTTCCATTGTCAGTGATGTCAGCGGCAGCATGAAAGACATTGGCGCCTTCAAGATTTCACAACAGGCGATTATCCGGCTTGCCGGAAAATTATCGCCGGAAATTCCGGTAAGCCTGCTCAGTTTTGCCATGAGCACCCAAACCGAAGTTGCCCTGAAGCCGCTCGGAGACGGGAAAGCGATCAGGGCCGCCGCCTCCGGGCTGGCGGAACGGGACTTTACCGGGATATTCAAAGCACTGAATAGTGCGGCAGATCAGAAGGGAATTGGCGGCGGGACCATTGTTCTGTTGACAGACGGCGCAGATAATGTCGGCGGCTCCGAAGCCCAAACCATCAAGCATCTGAAAGACCGGAATATCCGGTTGATTGCCATTGCCCTGGGCAAGAATGCCGATCATGCGCTGATCAGCCGTATTGCGGACGCCACCGGCGGGTTTTCCCTGAAAATCACCAAAATCGGGGATCTGGATATCATATATGGCAAAATAGGGCGTTTTCTCAGTTCCTATGCCGCCCTAAGCTATAATGCTGCCCCTGAAAGGACAGACGATATTTCCCGTGGGAACAAAGAAGACCGCTCCCGGCAATTACAGGTCCGGCTGAGGGACACGGAATATCAGGTCAGTGGCCGTTACAGTGAACCGGCGCCGGTGCAAAAATCTGATCCGGTGCTGTATGCGGTCTTCAATGGCAAAAGCTATGGCGTTCAAGGATACCCTTCCCTGACCAATGCCAGCGACAGAATGACCAGACGGGATATTTTCCGGCTTGACGGCCCGAATATCGGCTATGCCCTTGCCGGTCAGACCCAATTCTATTTTGATCATGGAAAATTTGCCCCGGATATTGTTGCGGCGGCCTATATTACCAACTGGATTGAAGCCCTGCGCAGCCGGTCCGGAGCTGCCCCGACCTCAAATAGCGAATATTACGACCGGCCATCCTATGATCTGGTCTCGACAGTAAACAGTATCAGGACCCTGTCTGCTTTGGGGTCCGGCACCGGAGCCAGACTGTCGGGCGGGATCAATATTTACATGAAACGCAGCATGGTCCTGCCGGGTGGGGAAGCTATGAAGGAACATGTGGTATTCGATGTGGTTGACAGGGCGCTGCGGGGATATGGCGCACAGGATGCCGGGGAGACTTTCCGGCTCGATGTGGCCCTAAATATTGCCGAGGGGATGTTGCTCGGCGGGGAGAATGCCGTGGATGCCCTTCTGACACAGCAAGACAATCTTCTATCCACCCCGCAGCAGGAACCATCGCCGGATTACTGGACCGGTGCCATGCGGGAATTGCGCAAAACTCATGCGGGCAAGGACCGCTATTGGCTTACCGCAAAGGATGCCCCGCAATGGATATGGCTGGCGGATAATAATACTGCACAATATTTCGCCGGTTTTTATCTGGAGGATAACGGGGTGATGGCCAAGGGGGCGTCGATTGAAAGCCTGGCTGCACAATTTGATAAAATTGACAAAATGTACGAGCTTTACACCAAGATGGCCGGGAAAGCCCCCGGGGCCTATGCCAGTACAGGGGTTCTGCTCGGCGCGATTGCCGCCATGAAGCGCGAGGAAAACAAGCTCTGGTGTTATTCAACCCTGATGCTGGGATATGTCAATCAGGCCATCGACGCGGATGATGCATTATTGAATAAATCGCCCGGCAAGGCCAGGGCAAGCGCGGCCAAATTATGCAAGATAAAAGGCAGCCCGGATGATTTTGCCAAAACGGTGGGAATAGCCGTGGCAAAATCTTTGGCCGATGCGGCGAAATCATGGGCGCAGAAGCCGGCCAGAAACGCGATCAAGGATGCGGCAACCCTGGTTTTCGGCGTCGATGCCGGTATGCTCAATGATATTAAAAACAATGCCAGCGACATGGCCACCATAGCAAACGGCCTGAGATCAGCGGCCTCGGCACCGACCACCGCCGGTTTTCACAGGGCGATGGCCAAAGCTGCTGGATTGACGGATCATTAACAGAAAATCGGGTATCCTTATAACAGGAATTCCATCTACGGGGTTTCTATCCCCTCCCGCATCATTTCAAGCTCCAGCCATTGATCCTCTTTTTTGGCAAGATCAGTTTTTGCCTGTTCCATGGCCTGATTGATCTTATGAAAGCCCTCCGGGTCGCGGGCGTAAAAATCCGCCTGCCCGAGCTTCGCCTGATATTGACTGATCTGCTTTTCCAGCCGGGCTATTTCCCCCGGTAACTGTTCCAGCGCATAACGGTGTTTATAGCTCAGTCGCGCCGCCCGCTGTTTCGGCGCATCGGTTTTTCTGACCGGCTTTTTTACGGCTGACGCTTTTGCTTCAGGGCTTTTGCGCTGACGCAGATAATCGCTGTAGCCACCGGGATATTCGGTAATCTTTCCGTCCCCTTCCAGCACCAGCGACGAGGTAACGATCCGGTCGAGGAAATCACGGTCATGGCTGACCAGCACAAGGGTGCCGTCATAATCGCCCAGCACATCCTGCAACAGATCAAGGGTATCCATGTCCAGATCATTGGTCGGCTCGTCCAGTATCAGGAAATTGGTCGGCATCGCCAGGGTTTTCGCCAGCACAAGGCGGTTCTTCTCGCCCCCCGACAAGGAGCTTATCGGACTGCGGGCCTGCCCGGCATCAAACAGAAAATCCTTAAGGTAGGAGATGATATGCCGGGACTGTCCGCGCACCATGATATGATCACCGCCATCGCTCAAAAAATCCCACAGGGTCTGATCCTCATCCAGTCGGGCGCGTTTCTGGTCCAGATAGGTAATTTCGAGGTTGGTACCATGCTTGACCCGGCCTTTGTCAGGGGCAAGTTCCCGGGTCAGGACCTTCAGCAGGGTGGTTTTACCAACGCCGTTTTTGCCGATGATGCCAATCCGGTCGCCGCGCATGATCCGCAGGGAGAAATCCTCGAAAATCACCTGATCACCATATGATTTCGAGATTTTGAATGCTTCGATAATTTTCCGGCCCGATGTCCGGCCACTTTCAAGCCCGAGCTTTGCCTGTCCGGTCAGGGCAATCTGACCGGCGCGTTTATCACGCAGTTCCCAAAGCGCCCGCATCCGGCCCATATTCCTTTTGCGCCGGGCGGTAATGCCCTTGTGGGACCATTCGGTTTCCTTCTCGATCAGCTTGTCAAGTCTGGCCCGTTCAGCCCGTTCCTGCTCGATTATAATTTCCGACCATTCCTCAAAATACTTAAATCCCTTGTCGAGCCGCCGCAGACGCCCCCGGTCAAGCCACAACACAACATTGGTCATATTATTCAGGAAGCTGCGGTCATGGCTGATGATCACCAGCCCGCCGCGAAAATTTTTCAGGCGGCCTTCCAGCCATTCAATGGTGGCGATATCAAGATGGTTGGTTGGCTCGTCAAGCAGCAGAATATCCGCATCACTGATCAGCGCCCGGGCCAGTGCCGCCCGCCGCGCCTCCCCGCCGGACAGGGTGGCGGGGTCAAGGCCCGGTTCAAGCTCGATTTCCGCCAGAATAATATCAACCCGGAAATTATCCTCTGCCGAGGCATGGGTCAGGCCACTGGCGATATAGTCATGCAGGCTTTTATAGCCCCCGAGGTCAGGCTCCTGATCAAGATAGGTCACATGGCAGCCGGGCTGGAGGAACCGCTCGCCCCGGTCGGCCTCCACCTGCCCCGAAATCACCTTGAGCAGGGTCGATTTCCCCGACCCGTTACGGCCAACAAGGCTGATCCGGTCGCGCTCGCCAATGGCAAGGTCAATGCCGTCAAATAACGGTGTCGCGCCAAAACGCAGCGCCATGTCGGTTATGGTCAGATAGGGCGGGGCCATATTTTCTCCTGAAAAAAAGAGTGATAGCGGATTCTCGCAATAACGTGAAGGACTGTTTGTAGATTTTCTGCCCTAAATATTTTACTATGGGAAAAAACAGTGACGACAAGGGCTAAAGAAACAGATGTTATTCAAATTTCTGAAACCTTCGGATGTGAAATACAGCGACATCACACCGGAGAAAATTTATCGCAACCGGCGCGACTTTATGAAGGATAGCGCCCTGATCGGCGCAGGGATTGCCACCACGGCCACCCTCGGCCTGTCGGCACCGGCGGCACAGGCCGCAGTGGAAGACAAGCCGACCCCCTATAAGGCGGTGACCGGCTATAATAATTTTTACGAATTCGGCACGGAAAAGGAAGATCCGGCGCGCAATGCCCACAGCCTGCGGACAAATCCCTGGACCGTCACGGTTGACGGCCATGTGGCAAAGCCGGGGGAGTATGATCTTGACGATCTGATCAGCCCGCATACGGCGCAGGAAAGGCTGTACCGGATGCGTTGTGTCGAGGCATGGTCGATGGTCATTCCCTGGGTCGGGATTCCACTGGCCGATATTATCAAACAGCTCGGGCCGACCGCGAAGGCAAAATATGTCCGTTTCGAAACCCTTGTTGACAAGGACCAGATGCCGGGGCAGCACCGCCGCATCATCCGCTGGCCCTATGTCGAAGGCCTGCGTATGGATGAGGCGACACATCCCCTCACCCTGATGGCGATTGGTTTATATGGCCGGGAACTGCCCAACCAGAACGGGGCGCCGCTCCGGCTGGTGGTGCCGTGGAAATACGGCTTCAAGGGC
>JALUWZ010000030.1 GCA_027019205.1 Emcibacter sp. | reverse complement strand
TCGTTTTACGATAATTTATCAAGAGTTATGTCAGGCCTTCAGCAATCGAGAAGTCGGCCTCTGTCCTTGCGCGGACCTCGTCCACGGTGATATCCGGGGCCAGTTCGGTCAGGGTGACGCCATTGTCATCAATGGTAAAGACCCCGACGTCCGAGATAACCATGTCAACCACCCCGACCCCGGTCAGCGGCAGGCTGCATTTTTTAAGAAATTTGGCGCTGCCGTCCCGGGCGTTATGATCCATGATGATCACGACCTTTTTAACCCCCGCCACCAGGTCCATCGCCCCGCCCATGCCCTTGACCATCTTGCCCGGGATCATCCAGTTGGCAAGATCGCCATTTTCCGCCACCTGCATCGCGCCAAGGATGCTTAAATGGATATGACCGCCGCGAATCATGCCAAAACTGTCAGCAGAAGAAAAATAGCTGCTGCTGGGAAGTTCGGTAATCGTCTGTTTGCCGGCATTGATCAGGTCCGGGTCTATCTCGTCTGCGTAAGGAAATGGTCCCATGCCGAGCATGCCATTCTCGCTCTGCAGGGTAACTTTCATCCCGTCCGGAATGAAATTTGCCACCAGTGTCGGGATGCCAATGCCGAGATTAACATAAAAACCGTCACGTAATTCTCTCGCCGCCCGCCGGGCCATATCCTGTCTTGTCCAGGCCATGCTCATTCTCCCTTTTCGCGAATGGTGCGTTGTTCGATGCGTTTCTCCAGGTCTTTCGACTGGATGATCCGCTGGACAAAGATGCCGGGGGTGTGGATATGGTCCGGGTCAAGCGCGCCGACCTCCACCAGCTCCTCGACCTCGGCCACGGTAATCTTGCCGGCGGTTGCCATCATCGGGTTGAAATTGCGCGCGGTCTTGCGGTAAACCAGATTGCCTTCCCGGTCGCCCTTCCATGCCTTGACCAGCGCCACATCGGCAACAAGGCCGGTTTCCATGATATAGGTCTCACCGCTGAAATCCTTATGCTCCTTGCCCTCGGCGATCAGCGTACCGACCCCGGTTTTGGTATAGAAGCCCGGAATTCCGGCCCCGCCGGCCCGGATACGTTCGGCCAGTGTGCCCTGCGGGTTAAATTCAAGTTCGAGTTCCTTGGCGAGAAACTGACGCTCAAATTCTTTGTTCTCGCCAACATAGGAAGAAATCATCTTTTTAATCTGGCGGCTTTGCAGCAGCAGACCGAGGCCAAAATCATCAACCCCGGCATTGTTGCTGATGGCGGTGATGTCTCTGGTGGCGCTGTCCCGCAAAGCAGCGATCAGGTTTTCCGGAATACCGCACAGGCCAAAGCCCCCCGCCATGATCGTCATGCCGTCAAACAGGATACCCTCAAGGGCCGCCGCCGCATCTGTATAGGTTTTGCTCATGTTGGTTCCTGCTCCAGAGAGATAAAGGTTATCTAGTTATATATAATATGTCGGCAAATCAACCAAGACTTTGGTATCGGTCCGATAATTATTTTTTTACACTATGTCCGCCAAACTGATTGCGAAGTGCGGAAACCACCTGACCGGTATAGCTCGGGTTGCCCTTTGAGGCAATGCGGAATTGCAGGGATGCTTCAATAACCGGCACCGGTATATTTTTGCTTTGAGTTGAACTGACGCGGCACTCTTTGGCTTCTTCCACGGTCCATAGCCCCTCTCCGCTATGGGATATTTCACCTGATATGGCGGCCAGATCAACCCCTTCCTCCCTGAAGGCATTTTGCAGCCAGCCAATCAGACGGGATTCGATAACGCTGCCGTGGTTATATATTCGCGTGACGTCATCAAGATTAAGGTCAAAGGCGCTGGATTTCAGGATTTCAAATCCTTCGCCGATGGCCTGCATCATGCCGTATTCAATACCGTTATGGATCATTTTTACATAATGCCCGGCCCCGGTCCGGCCCATATAGGCATAGCCGTCCTTCACGCTCAGGTCTTTGAATAATTGTTCATATTTATCAAATTTATCCCGGGCGCCGCCGATCATCATACAGGCCCCGTTTCGTGCGCCGTCCGGACCGCCACTGACCCCGACATCCATAAAGACAATTCCCCTGTCCCCGAGGTCCGCCCCCCGGCGCAGGGTTTCCCGGTAATTTGAATTTCCCCCGTCCATAACCACGTCACCGACATTAAGAACCGGCCCGAGATCAGCAAGAACCGTATCAACCGTCTGATGCGGTACCATGATCCAGATAAATTTTTCACCGGGCAGTCTGTCATTAAATTCGTCGAGCCGGGTTATGGTTTCTGCCCCGGCTGCCTCGGCTTCTTTGCGGGCCTTTTCATCCGGGTCGCTGGCAACGACCTGATGGCCTTTTTCAATCAGCCGTTTCACCATGCCCAGGCCCATTTTCCCCAAACCGATATATCCAATTCTCATAATTTGTCACGCTTCCTGCTATTTATCATTTTCTGTTTATAAAATAAGGTCACCTGCCTTGATGCTGTCATATGATTTTGCTACTGTGCGACATTGTTATACATGCTGTAGAGGTTATCAATTGAAAAGAATTTTTCAGATATTTTTTTATTCTCTTGTTGGAAGTTTTCTGCTGGCGGGTTATGCCCGTGCGGATAACCGTCAATTACTCGGCACTTACCGGGACTGGGATGCCTTTATGCTGATAAAGGGCAGCGGCGAGAAGGTCTGCTACATGATCTCCATCCCGAAATCATCATCGCCCAGGACATTGAAGCACGGCAATCCCTTTCTGACAGTATCCCACAAACCGGCGCGGAAAATAAAAAACGAAGTGAATTTCGTCGTCGGCTATAATTTCAGAAAAAATTCCCGGGTCACCATGAAAGTGGACAAGAAAAGGACATTTCGTCTGTTTACAGAGGGGGACGGGGCGTGGGGTGATGATGTGAAAGCTGACAATGCCATGACGAGCGCGATGAAGCGCGGCAGCAGCCTTGTCATGAGCGCCCAGAGCAAACGCGGCAATAACACCCGCTATCGTTTCTCACTTTCGGGCTTTACGGCGGCCCATAATGCGATTACAAAGGCCTGCCGTTAGGATATCTTGTGAAAATGCTTGAAAAATGAAAATATTGCCCCTTGGAACAGAACCAAAGGTTATCCCCCGGCCTGTGGCCGGTATGGACCGGACCATGGTCGGTCTTGACCGTGGGGAAATTGGCGACTGTCTGCGTCTTGTCGGTATTCCGGAAAAACAGATCAGGATGCGGACGTCACAGGTCTGGCACTGGATATATTATCGCGGGGTAAAAAGCTTTGACGAGATGGTCAATGTCTCGAAGGATATCCGCCGTGCGCTCGCCGAAAACTTTATCATTGGCCGACCTGAAATTATCGAGGCGCTGACCTCGAAAGACGGCACCCGGAAATGGCTGATGAAATTTCCCGACGGTAACGAGGTGGAAACGGTCTTTATCCCCGATGAGCAAGAAAGTCGCGGGACGTTATGTGTCTCGTCACAGGTTGGCTGCACGCTGACCTGCAAATTCTGCCATACTGGCACCCAGCGGCTGGTACGCAACCTGACAGTGGCAGAAATTGTCATGCAGTTTCTGGTGGCGCGCGACTATCTCGGCGAATGGCCGACCCCGTCGGAAGGCCGGGTTTTGTCCAGTGTGGTGATGATGGGGATGGGTGAGCCGCTCTATAATTTCGACAATGTGAAAAAAGCCCTGAAGATCATTATGGATGAGCAGGGGATAAGCCTGTCGCGGCGGCGTATTACCCTGTCCACCTCCGGTGTTGTGCCGGAAATGCAGCGTTGCGGCAAGGAAATCGGGGTTAATCT
>JALUWZ010000029.1 GCA_027019205.1 Emcibacter sp. | reverse complement strand
AAGCACAATAACCCTGCCCTGATCAGGGCGGACTGTCCCCTTCATTGGGGTCCTTCTTCTTATTTTGAAATAATTTCTGCAGCAGTCTTTTGCCAAATTCCTCGACCGGTTTTGGTTTCGGGGCGGGTTGCTGCGCCGCTTTGGCGACAGGCTGATCCTGCTGTGCCGCCGGGGCAGCAGCAGAGGCAGGTTTCTTCCGAGTTGCCGGGACTGGATTTTTCTTTACCGGGGCCTTGCCAAAAATACCTTCCAGACTGCCTTCTTCGCCGACAAGTTTCTGCAACATGTGAGAGGCCACCTTTGCCCCGACATATTTTTTCAACCGGTCAGTTTTATAGATCACATCGGGTCTGGAGATATTCCCGGCAATGATAATCCCGACCGGCGGGGCGTCCGGATGACCGGCAAGAAACATCTGACCTTTCGAGTGAATAGTCCATTTCAGCAGATCAAGGTCCATTTTTACGGTTGAGGTTGCCCCGTCCAGTTCGATATCAAACGGGCTGAAGCTTATCCTGCCGTCTTTGGCCACTATATTGCTCATGCCGCCTTTATAGGATGTCTCACCGCCGGACAGTACCGTGCCCAGCAAACTGGCAAAGGCATTATTGCTGTCCATATCGGACAGCCGATTGCCGAGTGCCGGAATATCAACCCCGCTGATCATGCCGGGACCGGCCACCAGCCGACCTTTCCCGGACAGGGAGGATATCATGTCATACTGGCTTTTTCCCGCTGCCCTGAATTTACCGGACAGATCAAAAAAGCCGGTCATCGGGGTGACCCCCGCTGCGGATCTGGTCGCCCGGGACAAGGACGCCTGTTTCAGAATGATATTAATGTCCATTTTTGGCGTACCGCCATCTTCATAGCTGCCGGGGCCTGCGCTGGCTGAACCAAAATTTCCCGACAGGGCAACCTCCCCGCCAAATAACCGCCCGGTGAAATTATTGACCGACAGGATGCCATTCTTCAACACAACCTCAAAGACAGGATTCTCAAAGACATAGCCGTTATAACGCAGGCTGGCCGCAGAAATATCCGCCCGGCCATTATAGGCCGACAACAGGGACAGATCCATATTCCGCCGGTTCCATGCCCCAAATTTTTTCGCCGGTGTTTTTTTGGCTTTAGCCGGATTTTTCTTGAGAAAATCATGGAGCGGGATTTCCCCGGCTTTCAGGTTGAAGTCGAAATAGGGCTTTTCCGGCTGCAAATCGATTTTTCCCGCGCCACTGAGCTTTACCGGTCCGACATCACCGACAACATTACTCAAGGCATATTGATCGCCGCTCCCCGTCAGCTTGAATTTAACCGCAATCGGGCCGAGCTTGCGGACAGAGGGTTGAAAATCAATGCCCAGACCACGGATAAAATCACGGGTTTCCGGCCCCTGCAAATCAACCATCATATCAACCGAACTGCTCCTGCCGCTACCCTTGCGCCGCCCTTTGAGTAAAATCTCGCCTGCGGCAATATTTATTCTGCCGTCCACATCAACCAGATCGGCACTGGTTTTAAGCCGGCCCTTGATATGCAGCGGACGATCATCCTGCGCCCGGGGTTTGCGTAACGGAAGATCAAACTGGTCAATCAATGCCGCAAGGCTGGTCGATCTGCTGTCAATATCCAGGTCGGCACTGCCAATATCCGGGAATTTCTTCAGGGTGGCACTACGCACCGTCCCCCTGACATTAAATCTGCTGGGGCCAAAGCGGGATTTAAGATCAATATCCATCTTCTCAAAGCTTGTCGACAGGCTGCCGTCCAGCGTCATCTTTCCCGGTTTCAATGATCTGGCTATTTCCGGGTCAAGGATTTTTTCCAGCACCAGTGTTCTTTTCAAACTCGTCAGTGATTTGGCCTTGGCGGATAATTTTATGTCCAGCTCCGGATTGCTGCTGAAATTCCTGCCCCGGCCCGAGGCCACAAGATTGACCCCGGCAATATCCGTCAGCTTGACCAGTTTGGCCTCCAGCCTGCCCCCGAGCAACAGGCCCTCCAGTTTGCCGGACCTGACCTTCAGGCCATGCAGGGTAACATTGGACAAGCCAATCCTGTAGCGGGCATCAAATTCATCCAGCTGTGCCAGACTCCGGCCAAAGTCACTTTCCTGAGCCGCTTTCCGGCCAGCCCTCTCTCTGTAGGAATCAAGATTGAGATTGGCAATGTCAAGACTTATGCCGTATGACGGCCTGCCACCAAGCGCATAGGACAGCCCGCCACCAAAGCTCATGGCGTCGAGCCTGCCCTTCAGGGCAAAAAGCTGTAGCAGGTCCGGCGTGAGCTTCAGCCCGCTTTTGACCGAAAACTGCGCGAGCTGGCCCGATGGAATATCCCTGACATCCAGCTTGAGCCAGCTCAGCAGTCCGCGCAAATTGCTGGCATTTACCGAAATATTTCCGCTCACAACCGGCGTCCGGTCATGGTCCTCTGTGATCTGTCCGGTGAAGGACAGGCGGGACCCGCCGGGCATACGGGCCTGGATGGTGGAAATATCAACGGCCCCGTCACTGGCCAGAAGTTTCACTGCGATCTGGCTGGCAATCTTGCCGTTATATTTCAGGGCGCCGAGCTTGATATCCGCCTTGCCTGAAAACCGGCTCAGCCAGCCCTTCTTCACCAGCCGGGCGGAAATATTCCGTGGGCTACGATCGCCGGAGGGTTTGCTCTCCGGCCTTTGTCCACTCTTTTCCTGTTGAGAAAAAACCGTCAGTAATTTATCCAGATCCAGTTTGTTCAGGGTTAAGTCGCCGAGAAAATTTATCCTGTCCCCGAAGGAGATTTCCGCCTTGCCCTGTCCCCGGCTCTGACCCATCCTGATATTCAAATCACTGACGGTGACTTGCCCGGGTTCGGCCTCAAAGACCGTATCAAAGGCAAAATCCTGGCCAAAGCTGACCGTGGCAGGAGATTTTCGGCCTTTTAACCGCCCGGTCATCCCGATTAAGTCACCGGCATCACTGGCGGTCACACTCATCTTGCCGGAAAAGGACGAGTCCCTGCCGCTGACAATCATCCCGCCAGTCACATCAGCCTTTATCCGGCCATCCAGAAGAGCCAGCTTGAGAGCTACGGGCATTTTTCTGCCCGGCCTGTTTTTGCCAAGATCAACAGACAGCTCCCCGTCCAGCCCCCGGTATTTTGCGCTGCCGTCCACCTCAAAAGGACCAATAATGCTTTTGACCTTGACATTGGCATTTATTTTTCTGAGCAGTTCCTTGTTGCCGGTGGATAAATTCTCGAAACTGACCTGACCATTGACAATCTGGAATTTATCAAAACTTATATCCGCAGAAGATGCCGTCTGTCCTGCCTCGTCCGAAGATCCGGTCAAATTCCAGTTTACCCGGCCATCCTTCAGCACCTCCAGGGCGATGACCGGGTCAACAAGTATGAATTTTTCGACCTTGATCCTGCCGCCGAACAGGGAGGAAATAACTGACGGGAAGCTGACCTTGACATCAAGGGATTTCAGCGACAGCATATATTCAGCCTGTCCCCCCTTGAGATTTGTTACCGAGACATCCCGGGCCGAAAGCGCCGAGGTCGGCAAAAGCGACAGGGAAATATCCCCCTTAATTGTGACAGTCCGGCCACTATAGGCCGAGGCGGTTTCTTCAATTTGTGTCTTATATTCATTCCAGTCGAGAAAGCCGGGCACAACCAATATTGCCCCGGTCAGCACCACTATCAGAACAGCAAAGCCAATTGCCAGCTTTTTCAATGCTTTCTCCGCCTGCGCCCGTTTAATCCCGATGACATAATCATAATTTTACCTGTATCATAATGAGACTGAATATGACATAAAAACCATGGCAATAATATGTCTTATTTCACTAAATATTTATCCGATTATCTCCCTAAACCATTAACAGTTTTCTTATTTTCTGCTAAAAATTTCAAAAATTTTGATGACAATATGATTTTATTGGCAGATAAAGCTTTTTTAGTGAATATATGTCCCCCCTGTAGCCTGCAGGGGCCAGAGAAATTAAAGATGTCTGAGGAAATAAATTACGGACCGGTCCTCCTGGAAGCCACTATCCGGGAGGAATGGATAGATTTTAACGGCCATATGAATATGGCCTATTATGTGTTGCTGTTTGATCAGGCGCTGACCAATTTTCTGGAAAGCCACGATCTTGGGCTGGCCTATGTCCGCGACAGCGGAAAATCACTGTTTGCCCTTGAGAATCACGTCACCTACCAGCATGAACTGAAACAGGGCGAGCCAATCCGCGTCCATTTTCAATTGCTCGATGTTGACAGCAAATTCATCCATTATTTCATGAGACTTTTTCACCGGGACATGGCCACGGCATCCGCGACCATGGAACAGATTTCCCTTCATGTGAATATGGCAAACAGAATGCCCGCCCGGTTTGGCGAGAAGGATATGGCCCGGCTTCTCGATACCCTTGACCGGCACAGGGAAATTGGCCGACCCCGCGAAATGGGCCGCTCTATTGCCATCAGAAGACATTCTCCGGCGAAAATAAAAAAATCCGCAAGCAACACCGGCCAGCCCGTTACCTCTGCGGGCGCAATAATCAGGAGATATCCAAAATGATAAAAGTTTCTCTCCCCGCCCATGCACAGCTGCGGCTCGGCCTTCTGGCTATTCTGGTTGGAATAGTTGCCGGCATCGGGGCCTGGATTTTCCGGCTGTTGATCGCGCTGTCACATAATCTCGCCTTCTATCACACGTTTAGCCTGAACTATGATGCCAACCTGCATAGTGACGCAAGCCCGCTTGGGGCGTGGGTCATCCTCAGTCCGGTTGCAGGCGCAATTGTGGTGGCTTTTCTGGTCAAGACCTTTGCCCCCGAGGCCAAGGGCCACGGTGTCCCCGAAGTGATTGACGCGATTTATTATAAAAAAAGCGTTATCCGCCCGGTGGTGGCGGCGGTGAAGGCGCTTGCCTCATCCATATCAATTGGGACCGGCGGTGCGGTTGGACGCGAGGGACCCATTATTCAAATCGGCGCCGCCTTTGGCTCGACACTGGGTCAGATTATCCACATGAAGGAATGGCAGCGCATGGTGCTGGTGGCCTCCGGTGTCGGGGCCGGTATCGCCGCCACCTTTAATACGCCGCTTGGGGGCATCCTGTTCGCCATTGAACTGATGCTGGTTGAAATCAGCGCCCGGACCCTGGTCCCGGTTGGCCTGGCGACCGGCGCCGCGACCTTCGTTGGCCGACTGTTCTTTGGCGCCTCTCCCTCATTTGATATCCCCGAGCTGGCGCATACCACATCAATCATCGTGACGCCTGATATGTTTCTAATCTATATCATATTTGGCTGCATCCTCGGTCTGGCAGCGGTGATCTACAGCCATGCGATTTATAAGGCAGAGGATCTCTTCGAACGTATACCCGGTAATTATTATACCCGCCATATGATGGGTATGTTGCTAGTGGGTATTCTCATGTACGCCATGATGGAACAGTTTGGCTATTACTATATTCAGGGGGTGGGCTACGCCACTATTCAGGATATTCTGGTCGGGACTCTCTCTAACCCGGCCCTGCTGGCACTGCTGTTCGTCAGTAAAATCCTCGCCAATGCCTTAACGCTTGGTTCAGGAGGTTCAGGAGGAATCTTTTCCCCTTCCCTGTTCCTCGGCGCAACTCTGGGGGCGGCCTTCGGCGTTGCCGCCAACAGCCTGTTTCCGGGACTGGGTATCAGCCCGGCACATTTCGCCGTTATCGGCATGGCGGCAATTGTCGGCGCCGGTACCGGGGCCGTCATTACTGCCATCGTGATGATATTTGAGATGACCCGTGACTATAATGTCATTGTTCCGCTGATTATTACCGTCTCCATTGCCTATGGCATGCGGCGCTTTTTGATGCATGACAGCATCTATATCTACAAGCTGGTGTTACGCGGGCATTATATTCCCGATTCGCTGGGGACCAATATGTTTATGTTACGCCACGTCGAGGATTTTCTGGAGGATTCCTGCCTGTACCCCGTCAGGGAAGGACAAACGATCCGGGAGATTCGCAGGGAATTAAAAGACAAGTCCATGGCCCCCTATGTCCTGCTGATGGAGGGCAAGCGAATTAAATCGGTACTATATGCGGTAAAGCGGAAGTTTGTTGACACCAGCGGCCATCGCCATTCCACGACCAGAAAACATGTAACCAACCGCTTTGTCGTCACAGGCAAAAATGATATTATCTTTGATGTGGTGGCCAAACTGCGTGCCGCCCACTGTAAAATAGCGCTGGTGACATCAGATGGCAAGCTGGAGCAACCCGATGAGGTGATTGGCGCCATTTCACTTGATGATATTGCCCACACCAGCCACCTTGCCAGATATATTATCGCCAGTAAGAAATAAGTAAGAAATAAGTAAGAAATAAGCAAAAAATAAGTAAAAGAACAGGCAAAAGGGACCTATATCAGAGCAGGAATCCTGCCGGAGAAGAAAGAATAACTTTTCTCTGTAATTTACCCGGCGTTCAGCTATAAATAAAATTATGTCCGACCCTTTTGATCTTGATAATCTGGCCGTGGATAATATCGCTGCCCCCTCGTCCGAACCACCCTATATGGCAGGACTTAATCTGCCGCAGAAGCAGGCGGTGGAAACTATCGACGGTCCGTTGCTGGTCCTCGCCGGGGCCGGAACCGGCAAGACCCGGGTCCTGACCACACGGCTGGCCCATATTCTGGCAACCGGCTGCGGCTTTCCCGGACAGATTCTCGCCGTCACCTTCACCAACAAGGCCGCCCTGGAAATGAAAGAGCGGGTCGGGGCCATCATTGGCTCCCAGGTCGAAAGCCTCTACTGGATGGGAACTTTCCATGCCATCGGCGTCAAGATCCTGCGTAATCACAGCAGTCTTGCCGGCCTTGCCGGAAATTTTACCATTCTTGACAGTGATGATCAGTTGCGCCTGATCAAACAGATTGTCCGGGCGGAAAATATAGATGAGAAAAGATGGAACCCGCGCCTCCTCGCCGGGCTGATTGACGGCTGGAAGAATCGGGGCCTGTTGCCGTCGCAGGTTCCTGCGGGTGAAGCACAGCATTACGCAGACGGCAAGGCCATCACCCTGTATCACAGCTATCAGGCGCGGCTGAAAACCCTGAATGCGGTTGATTTCGGCGATCTTATTCTGCTGTGCCTCGTCCTGTTTCAGAACCAGCCGGAGGTGCTGGAGAGCTATCAGCGGCGCTTCCGCTATATTATGGTTGATGAATATCAGGATACCAATATTGCCCAGTATCTGTTGCTCAGGTTACTGGCCCAGGGTCACCGGAATATCTGTTGTGTCGGCGATGATGACCAGTCGATTTACGGCTGGCGCGGGGCGGAGGTCGGTAATATCCTGCGCTTTGAAAGCGATTTTGACCGGGCGAAGATTATCCGGCTCGAACAGAATTACCGCTCCACCGGCCATATCCTCGGCGCGTCCGGCGGCCTGATAGAAGCCAATCAGGGCCGGTTGGGCAAGACGCTGTGGACCGACATCGGCGACGGCGAGAAAGTCACGGTGAAAACTGTATGGGATGGCCGGGAGGAAGCCCGCAATATCGGCGAAATGATAGAGGTCTATCAGCGCAAACAGCAGAATTTGAGCGAAATGGCCATTCTGGTCCGCGCCGGTTTCCAGACCCGAGAGTTCGAGGAACGCTTCCTCACCCTCGGGCTGCCCTACCGGATTATTGGCGGTTTCCGCTTTTACGAGCGGGCGGAAATCCGTGATGTCATCGCCTATCTGCGTCATGTGGCCAATCCCGATGACAGTCTGGCGTTCGAACGTATTATCAATGTGCCAAAGCGCGGCATCGGCGCCGCGACCGTGGAAAAGCTCCACAATCTGTCGCGCCGTCATGACTGCGCCCTCGCAAAAGCCGCAGAGCTTATCCTTGAAACAGATGACCTGCGCGGCAAGGTTAAAAATACCCTGCGCGGACTGCTGGAGGATTTCGCCCGCTGGCGCGACATGGCGCAGGATAATGACCTTGTCCTGCTGTGCGAAACCATACTGGACGAAAGCGGCTACGCGGAAATGTGGCGTCTGAATAAATCCCCGGAAGCCGAAGGCAAGCTGGAAAATCTGTCCGAACTGATCCGCGCCATGGAGACCTTTGAAGGGCTGGCCGAATTCCTGGAACATATCGCGCTGGTGATGGAAAATACCCGGAATGATATTCAGGATAAAATCAATATTATGACCCTGCACGGGGCCAAGGGGCTGGAATTTGAAACGGTCTTCCTGCCCGGCTGGGAAGAAGACCTGTTCCCGAGCCGGAAATCACTTGAGCAGCACGGCGAAAAGGGGCTGGAGGAGGAAAGACGGCTGGCCTATGTCGGCCTGACCCGGGCGAAAAAGCAGGCCCATATCTTCCATGCTCTCCAACGCTATCTTTACGGCAGCTATACCAGCCCGGTTCCATCGCGTTTTATCAGCGAACTGCCCGCAGACCATGTGGAGATCATCCCGTCCGAAGGCATGTATGGTCAGGCAACCGGCCAAAGAGAAAAAGGATTCTCGGAACGCCCGCCCAAATGGTCCGAAGGCTATACCGCCCCGCAGCTCGACCGCAGCAAGGCAAAGCGCCACACGACCACCCATACCGCAAAAAAAGCCGCCACCCCGTCACTATACAAAAGCGGTGACCGGGTATTCCATGATAAATTCGGCTATGGCACCGTTATAATCTGTGATGGGAACAAGCTGGAAATTGATTTTGAAAAAGGCTCTGTCCGCAAGCTTCTGGACAGTTTTGTCACCGCTGCCTGATCAGCGCATGACCACATGGGTGGATTTGCGCGAACGGTCCCGGACCTGTGCCGGATTGCCGTAAACATTAACGTCACTGCTGCCCATGACATCAACATCAAGCGCCTGGCTGGCATAAACCTCAATATCGCCGGAGCCGAGGACATCCACCTCGGCCTTTTTGCAGATAAAATCCCGGCCTGTAAAATTGCCGGAGCCGTTGATTTCAATCTCCAGCCCGTCACAGCTGCCCGACAGGTCCACCGACCCGCTGCCGTTAATCTCTACCCTGCTTTCGGATGTCGCAAAATCATTACTCTCCACATCGCCGGAGCCGTTGATTTCTGTTGTCAGGTCATCACTCCTGCCGCTGAAGCTGACCGCGCCGGAGCCATTGACAACAACCTTGAAGGCGCTGCCGTGAATGCCGGTTATTTCTGCATCCGAGGCGCCATTAAGGGTAAATTTCCTGAGCAGGGGCAGGGAGATGGTAATTTCCGGGCTGCTGCCCTGCCATGAATTGAACAGACTTTCCCGATTTTCAATAACCAGGGTCCGGCCCTTGACATAAATTTTCAGTTTTTTCAGATCTTCCGCATCAGCCTTGACATTAAGGGCATAGGCCACCCCCGAAGTCACCTTCAGATCGACACTGCTGCTCACACTTATTTTGACATATTCCCCGAGGTCATAATCCTGATCGCCCAGAATCACCTGATGATCATCGGCAGATGCCAGATAGAGTATGGCCCCGATGGCAAAGGCCGCTATGCCAAAAAGTTTTAAATAATTCATCCAGAGCCTGTATTTTTATGGCACTTGCATAACATAATATCATCCATAAGTCATTCACCCTTATGAATGGTAAGGTCTGAATTTCCGCTCGACTGATTCCTGACAGATTTCGGGTTGCCATATACATTGACATCCGAGCTGCCACTGGTATTGATCCGAACGGAATCGCTGGCAAAGACAGTTCCGTCACCGGAACCGCTGATGTCAACTGTCACTTTGCTGCAAATCAGGTGGCGACCGGAAAAATCACCGGAACCATTTATTTCCACATCCAGATTCAGACATTTTCCCGCAAGGGCTATATCCCCCGACCCATTGGTCTCAAGGGAAATATTTTTAGCGTCAAAGCTCTTGCTTGCCACATCGCCGGAGCCGTTAATTTCCACGCCAAGCTTATCGCTTTTACCGTCCATCACCACATCACCCGATCCGTTGATGACCAGATCAAAGGATTTGCCGTCCACATTATGAATTTTTGCATCTGCCGAGCTGTTAATAGTGATTTTCTTCAGGTTTTTCAGGGCAATCGTAATATTCATTTCTTTGAGTCGACCGGAATTTTTTTTCTTTTTCAGAATCAGGGTACCCTCTTTTACGCGGGCAATAATTTTTGCCATATCCTCGTCACGACCGTCCATTCTGAAAGACGGTTCCTTCCCGACCGAAATGACCATATTCACGGGGATATATACCGAAATTTTTGAATATTTATCCAGGGATAATTCCCTGCTTTCTGCCCGGGCAACTGACATTACGGCAGTCGCGGCCAACAGGGCTATAAGGGAGGTGTATAAAATTTTCATTATTCTGTTCCTGTCTGTTATATTATTTTTTGTGAATAGTGATATTACTGAACCAGCTTTTATCCTTGTTAATCTCCGGCGGATTGCCATAAAGATCAATATTGCCAAAGCCGTTAATGGTAAGATTGGCGGAGTTTGAGCCGTAGGTTTCAACATTTCCGGCCCCGTTGATAGTGACCTTGACATCTTTACATTTCAAATCCGGACCTTCGAAATTACCGGCGCCGTTTAAATCAACCTTGAGCCTGCCGCAGCTCCCCTTCACCTCTATATTGCCGGCCCCGTTCACTTCGAATTTCAGCTTGTCACTGTCAATGCCGGAAATTTCAGCATCCACCGCGCCATTCACTTTCAGGCCGGTGAATTTTGGCATGGTAATGATAATATAGTTATCACCATTGAAATTAACGGATCTCTTTTTCCGGTCTTGCCGGGTTATGACAAGGGCATTGCCCTCGACCTTCGTAGTCATTCTGTTGGCCCATTGCGCCGACCCCTTCAGGGTAACAGAGAAATCCTCGCCCACCCTGACATCAAGTGAAACCCCGGCATCCTTTATGACAATTTTTTCAAATGAGGCGAGGTCACGCTTCTGCGATATTTCTTCTGCCTGTGTTGTTATGAAAGATGTCAGGCCAAATCCAATGGTGATAATGATGGCTAAAATATTTTTTATCATGCTTTTGTTCCTTTATTTCCCATGGCTCATTATAGCAAGAAACTTTACAGCCCGGCAGGCGGCTGGTCGCAAAATCGGCATCACTCGGCGCATTTCAGCGTATTTTTTTGCTAAAAGCTTGGCGGTTGCGGCGAAAAGCTTTAAGTAATGTGGCATGACAAGCTGGAAAATAACCCTGACGGTTGCCCGAAACCTGATCCCCCTTGCGGAAGAAATTATCTATGGTCTTGACCCGGATAATTTTCCGACCCTGTCCGACTTTGAAATAGCCGGGGAGCATGATCTGCGCCAGCTGGAGGCTTTTTTTACCGTGAAGCCAGACCTTGGATTATTACAGGAAAAACTCGGCAATATTGCGCCCCCGTCCGACATAATTCTTGAGACAGTGGTCGAAAAAGACTGGGTGTCAGAATCACAGAAATTGCTGCAACCCGTCGATAGCGGTCTGTTCTTTGTTTACGGCGCCCATGATGCTGACAGAATTCCCCCGGACCGCATTGCCCTGCTGGTCGAGGCCGGACAGGCCTTTGGCACCGGTCAGCATGAAACCACCTATGGCTGCCTGTTGGCCATCGGCGATTTAAGGCAGGAATTCACGGACGGCAATATGCCGGAGGCGGCCCTTGACCTTGGCTGCGGCTCGGGCGTTCTCGCCCTCGCCATGAGCAAAATCTGGCCGATTACCATTGTCGCAAGTGATATTGACCGGATCGCAACGGATACCACCCGCCTGAATGCCGGGGCCAATCAGGTCGCCATCGTCCCGCCCGGGTCCGGCGAAAGCGGGCTTGTCATTGTCACCAGCGATGCTTTCGCGAACAGCAGCCTCAGCGGGCCTTATGATGTGATTGTTGCCAATATTCTCGCCGGGCCATTACAGGATATGGCCCCGGATATTGCGAAGAATTTATCTGTGAGGGGAAGTCTGATCCTGTCCGGACTGCTTACCAGCCAGGAGGATATAGTGGCCGCAGCCTATGCCAGAGAGGGCCTGTCCGTAATCAGGCGCTATATTCGCGGGGAATGGAGCAGCCTGATGTTGCGCCGGACAGGACCCTGAAAGCTTCAGGCAACCCGGATATTCGGGCGGTTATCATTGCTTGGAACCGGCATGGCCCCTTTATCGCGCAGAAGGTCCATAAAGTCATAATGTCTGACGGGCCGCTCAATCTTCGAAGACAGCCGACCAACCAGTCCATTAAAAATGGCCTTCATGTTGTATGAATTCACGTCTGTCTGAGGAACAACACCATTGTCCTTCAACAGATCCATGAAATTGTATGTCGTTACAAAATTTGTCATTGATCTAAACCTTTATAAAAAAAATCTGTTGAATGTTAACTTGTTAAATTTTATCGTCATTCATTAGGCGATGAGCTATATCTAGGGCCGGACAGGCAAAATGAGTAGAGGGCGTTTTTGCACTACAGCCATGCGTATATTGCATGGCTCTGCATGGAAATCACCAGAATATCAGCATAGCTTCAGGTGATCAGGTCAAGCCAGTCCTGTTCATTCAGAACCCGGACCCCGAAGGTTTCCGCTTTTTTGAGCTTTGATCCGGCCCCGGGTCCGGCGACCAGAATATCTGTTTTTCTGGACACTGATCCTGATACCCGGGCGCCGAGCTTTTCGGCGGAGGCCTTGGCTTCCTGACGGGTCATTTTTTCCAGAGAGCCGGTAAAGACGATGGTCTTGCCGGCAAGCGGCGAATTGTCTGTTTCCGGCGCCACAAAATCCTCAACCGTGACCTGCGCCATTAAATGGGCCAGCACCTGCAGGTTATGCGGCTCGCCAAAGAAAGCAACCAGCGTATCCGCCACCTTCGGGCCGATACCGTCAATATTCAACAATTCCTGATATGCCGTGCTGTCCGTATCCTGCGCGGACTCCATCGCGGTACTGAAGGCTGCCATATTCAGGTAATTCAGACATAACAGCCGGGCATTCTGCTGGCCGATATGACGGATACCAAGGGCAAACAGCAAGCGGTCCATGGCAATTATTCTTTTGTCATCTATTGCCGCCCACAGATTTTTTACCGAAAGATCACCCCATCCCTCATAGTCTTTCAGCCGTTTTTCACGTTTCTGGTCTTTCTCCTGCAGGGTAAAAATATCCGCCGGACTTTCGATCAATCCCTCGTTAAACAGGAACTCGATCTGTTTCCTGCCAAGGCCATCAATATCAAAGGCGTTGCGTGAGACAAAATGACGTAATCTCTCAACCCGCTGGGCCGGACAGACCAGACCGCCGGAACAGCGCCACGCCACCTCGCCTTCCTCGCGCTCCAGACGACTGTGGCAGGACGGACAGGTCAGCGGGAAAATAATATCCCGGCTGTCCGCGCCTGTTTTTGCCACCTCCACCACCTGCGGGATGACATCCCCGGCCCGCTGAATGATCACCTCGTCACCGATTTTAAGGCCAAGCCGGGCGATTTCATCGGCATTATGCAGGGTTGCATTGGCCACCACCACCCCGCCGACAGTCACCGGGGCAAGCCGCGCCACCGGTGTGATAACCCCGGTGCGGCCGACCTGATAATCGACGGATTTCAGGAATGTCCGGGCCTTTTCAGCCGGAAATTTATGGGCAATGGCCCAGCGTGGCGCCCGGGCCACCATACCAAGACGCTGTTGCAGGTCGAGCCGGTTGACCTTGTAAACCACCCCGTCAATATCATAGGAAAGCCGCGCCCGCAGGTCGGCAATATGATTATATTGGGCAATGGCCGCCGTTGCATCCGGGCAGATCAGAGCCAGATCATTGACGGCAAATCCCCAGGTCTGCATTTTCTCCAGACACTGCTGCTGCGTCTCGCCAAAGGGGGCGGAAATCTCGCCCCAGGCATAGGCAAAGAACCGCAGATGCCGGGTCGCGGTAATCCGGCTGTCCAGTTGACGCAGCGACCCCGCCGCCGCATTGCGCGGATTGGCAAAGGGGGGTTTGCCCAATTTCTCCTGCGCCTGATTAAGCGCGAAAAAATCATCCTTCGCCATATAGACTTCGCCACGGATTTCCACCACATCAGGCCAGTCCCGCCCTGCGAGTCTTTCAGGGATGTCCTGAATGGTGCGCAGATTTTCGGTAATATCCTCCCCAACCTTCCCGTCGCCCCGGGTTAACCCCTGTATGAACAGACCTTTTTCATAACGCAGCGATGCCGACAGGCCATCAATTTTAGGCTCCGCCAATAACGCCAGCCCGTCCCCTTCCGACAAGCCCAAAAAACGTTTCACTTTCGCAACAAACTCGAAAACATCCTCCGGACTGAAGGCATTGTCGAGAGACAACATCGGCACGGCATGGGCAACTTTGGCAAAATGACTGCCAGAGGTCATCGGGCTGCCGACCCTGTTGCTCGGGCTGTTTTCCAGAATTAATTCAGGAAAACGCGCCTCTATTTTTTCATTACGTTTCCGTAACTGATCATATTCCGCGTCACTTATAACGGGGGCATCCTGACCGTGATATAATTTGTCATGCCGGGAAATTTCGTCCGCAAGTCGGATCAGTTCTGCTCTCGCCTGATCCCTGTCAAGCTTCGTTACGGGAATGGAATGATAACCTGATCCGCTCATGGCTGCAACAGACTCTGTGCGGCAGCCCGGGCTTCATCGGTAATTTCCGCCCCGGCCAGCATCCGGGCAATTTCCTCGGTCCGGCCCTGATCATCAAGGGAAATAATCGTCGTAAATACATCACTGTTATGATTTTTTGCCGATTTTTCAATCAACCAGTGATTGGCCGCGCGCGAGGCCACTTGCGGGGAATGGGTGATCACCAGAATCTGGGCTTCGGCAGCCAGCCGTTCAAGGCGCGCACCCACCGCATCGGCAACCGCCCCGCCGACCCCCCGGTCGATCTCGTCAAAGACCAAAGTCGGCACCGTGGTTTTGCGCGCCAGAACCACCTTCAAGGCCAGAATGAAGCGGGACAGCTCCCCGCCCGAGGCCACCTTGACCAGACCACCCAAAGGGGCGCCGGGATTGGTGGAAATCATGAATTCGGCCCGCTCACCGCCGGCCTCGCCCCATTGTGCGATCTCAAGCGGCACAAGACAGGTCGCAAAATGAGCCTTTTCGAGCTTGAGCGGCGCAAGCTCGGCATTGACCAGACTGTCAAGCTCTGCAGCAGCCTTTTCGCGGGCGGCGCTCAGCTCCCGGACCGCCTGATGAAATATTTCACGGGCCGCCGCGACGTCGCCCTGCAGGCGGCGCACCTCTTCATCACCATAATCCAGAGCATGGCATTTACGGTCAAAATCCTTCAATATCTCCGGCAGGTCATCAACCTGACATTTATGTTTACGGGCGGCGGCCCGCAGGGCGAAAAGCCGTTCTTCGGTATTTTCCAGCTCCTCTGGAACAAATTCCAGATTACGCAGGGTTGCCTCCAGCAGGGCGATGGCCTCGGCTGTTTCGGTCGCGGCCCGGTCCAGACAGTCCGCCACCGGGTCAAGCATACCCTTGTCCTGTGTTGCCATGCGGCTGACCCGGCGGATCAGTGATCTGAGAGTGGCGTCAATACCGCCCCTGCTCAACAGATCTGCCAGTATCTCCTTCAGACCGCCTGACATTTGTTCGCCCTGCATCATTCGGCTTCGCTCCTCCGCGAGCTGTCTTTCCTCGCCGGATTGCGGGGCCAGATCTTCCAGTTCCTTCAGATTATGACGGACATAATCCTCATCCGCCTGCGCCCGGGCAAGCTTGTCCTGTTCCAGCCGAAGCTGTTCGGCAAGGCGCGTCAGGTCGGCATAGAGATGTCTCACCCGTTCCAGAACATCGCCATATTGGCCATAATCATCCAGTAATTTGCGGTGTCCCGCCGGATTGAGCAGGCCGCGCTCGTCATGCTGCCCGTGAATCTCGACCAGCATATCGCCAACCTCCCGCAGCAGGCCGATGCTGACCGGCTTATCATTGATATAGGCCCGGCTTCGTCCCTCCCGGGTCAGGGTGCGGCGCAGGATGATCTGCCCCTCCGGGTCACTGTCAAGACCGCTTTGCTTGAAAAAAGACCAGATAGCATGATGATCCGGCAGATAAAAATCGGCAATGACACTGGCCTGCTCGCAGCCATGACGGACAAGCTCGCGTCCGCCGCGCCCGCCCATGGCCAGCCCGAGACTATCCATCAAAATGGATTTTCCCGCCCCGGTTTCCCCGCTCAATACACACAGACCGTCCTCAAATTCAATATGAAGCCGGTCGATGAGAATAATATTGTTAATTGTCAGGCTGTTGAGCATCCAGGCTATACCCCGGGACCGGAAATCCCCCGATTATTAAGGTTTCTGCACATTATATTTCTGTATCATATCATAACAGTATTTATACCATTCACTGTCCGGATAATTTGCGCCGAGCACCGCCGCCGTTTTATAGGCTTCCGGCAGGATACCAACCGCAAGATATATCTCTGTCAGCCGTTCCAGGGCTTCGGGAACATGACTGGTGGTCTGATATTTATTAATCACATTATTAAAACGGCCAATGGCAGCAAAATATTCATCATTATTTTGATAAAAACGGCCAATTTCCATTTCCTTGCCCGCCAGATGATCCCGGGTCAGATCAATTTTCAATTTGGCATCGGCGGCATATTTTGAAAAGGGAAAGCGGCGCACCACCTCACTCAAGGCGGCCAGCGCCTGTTCGGTTTCCTTCTGGTCGCGGCGCACATCCGCAATCTGCAGATAATGACAAATGCCAATCAGATAATAGGCATAGGCCGCGTCCTTGTTGCCTGGATGCAGGGAGACAAAGCGCTGCGCCGCCAGAATGGCTTCTTCCAGCTTCTTGGCCTTGTAATAGGAATAGGCCGACATCAGCTGTGACCGGCGCGCCCATGATGAATAGGGATGCTGGCGTTCAACCTCGTCAAAGGCAACAGCGGCAAACTTGTACTGCCCCTTGTTGAGATAATCCAGCGCCCGGTCATATATCTCGGTCACGCTGCTTTCCTGGTATTTCAGGCGGTCCGTGCTGGAACATCCCGCCAGCAACCCCGCCGCCAGCAGGGAAAATAACAACGGTCTGATATTTTTGGCCATATTCCGGAAATTCTGCTTCACTATCATCTTTGTTCCATATACATCTATCATCCAGAGAGAACCGGTAACGCCCTGCCCTGCGAACCATAGCATATTAGCCGGGTCCAGAGCCAACCGATTCATAAAATTCAGCTCCCCCTCTATCAGATACGCAACAAATAGGGAATGATCAAGGCAAAATAACATATTTCTTGACTCTGCCGACAGTCATTTTATACGTGATACTATTACAAAAAACCCCGTTAAGAATGATATGAAACCGATGTGTAAAATCCTGTTGACTGTTTTTCTTGCCGGTGTTTTCCTCTCGCCAATCCCCGACACCCGGGCGAAAGACTTAAAAGTAATCGCCACCATCAAGCCGCTGCATTCGCTGGTCGCCAATGTCATGGGCAATCGGGGAAAGCTTGATCTGATGGTCAAAGGTGGCCTTGACCCGCATATTTACCGGCTCAGGCCGTCAAATATCCGACAGCTCTACAAGGCGGATGTGATATTCTATATTGATCCGAATATGGAAATCTTCCTGAAAAGAATTCTTGCCCGTGACAGCGCGCATCTTGTGGCAATTCCCATGGCCCGGCAAAAAGGTATAAATCTTATCCCCTATCGCAGCCGCAAGATATGGTACAGCGACAGGGAAAACTCGCAGAGGCCGGATAAAGGCAACAAGCCGGATCTTCATATCTGGCTGGACCCGGCCAATGCCCGGCGCATGGTGAGGATTATTGAGGAAACCCTGTCCTCCCTCGACCCTGGCCACAGCCTGACCTATATCCGGAATGCCGACGCCACAATTGCCCGGCTCTACCGGATGGAAGAGGATATCCGCGAAAAACTCAGGCCCCTGCGCCATAAACCGATGATTGTCTATCATGACGCCTTCCAGTATTTCGAGAAGGCCTTCGGCCTGAAAAGTATCGGTGCCATCCTGCTGAAATCCGACCAGATGCCGAGCGTGAAACATATCAATATGCTGAAAAAACTGGCCCGGGACAAGAAGGCTACCTGTGTCCTTGCCATGCCGGGCGCTCATCCGCGCATCGCCACCGTGGTCATGAGCGGCACCAAGGCAGGCTTCGCCATCGTTGACCCCCTCGGCCTCTATCAGGACAAGGGGCCGGAGCTATATTTCTCCATGATGGAGGAAATGGCCCAAAGCATTGTCGATTGCCAGGACAGAGGCGGCATGTTCGAGGATTTTAATAACCTCAAATAGCCTAAAAGGCATAATCCCTGAAAATATAGTCTATATTTTCGCCCCAGCCGCCCTGGTCAACCGGCTTGTAATATTTTTCCAGCATCTCTTCGGCAATCGTCTGCCCCCTCTCGACAATGGACCTGAGCGGGTTGAGGAAAATTCTCTCATCCTCACCAGTGCTGTTCAGCCGCGCCCGGCGTTTCAGGCCATGGGCGGACAGGGTGAGCATCTCGCGGGCAATATCCTGCACCGTACCGTTCCTGAACGGGGTCGCCAGCGCCTTGACCGGCACATTGGTCCGCAGATATTCATGGTCTTCTGCCGTCCAGTCCCGGACCATGTCCCAGGCCGCATCCAGACTGGTCTGATCGTAAAACAGGCCGGTCCACAGGGCGGGCAGGGCGCAAATCCGGTTCCATGTCCCGCCATCGGCCCCGCGTACTTCAAGAAATTTCTTCAGCCGCACTTCGGGGAACAGGGTGCTCATATGGTCTTCCCAGTCCTGAATGGTTGGTTTATGGCCCGGATAGCCCGGCAATTCGCCGCGCAGAAAATCCCGGAAAGACTGTCCGGAAACATCAATATATTTTCCGCCGCGATAAACAAAATACATTGGCACATCAAGCACATGATCCGCGTAAGCCTCAAACCCCATGCCGTCCTCAAACACGAAGGGCAGAATCCCGCAACGATCCGGGTCGGTATCGGTCCAGATATGGCTGCGGTAACTCAAATAGCCATTGGGCTTGCCCTCGGTAAAGGGCGAGGCGGCAAACAACGCCGTGGCCACCGGCTGCAGGGCCAGCGACACGCGAAATTTTTTGACCATATCCGCCTCATTGGCATAATCAAGATTAACCTGAATGGTTGATGTCCTGAGCATCATGTCAAGGCCGAGATTACCCTTTTTCGGCATATAATTACGCATGATGACATAGCGCCCCTTGGGCATGACCGGCACATCGGCGCGGGCGGTATTGGGATTGAATCCCATGCCGAGAAAGCCGATACCGATCTTGTCACTGACCGCCTTGGCAAGTTTCAGATGGCTCGCGACCTCGCCACAGGTTTGATGCAATGTCTGGCACATGGCGCCGGAAAGTTCCAGCTGCCCCCCGGGTTCCAGCGTCACTGACTGACCTTCCTTTGTCAGGCCGATCAGGATGTCCCCCTCCATCATCGGCGACCAGCCATAATCCTGCATGGCCCTCAGGATGGCGTGAATACTGCGTTTGCCCGCGTAAGGCACCGGTTTCAGGCTATCAACACAGAAGCTGAATTTTTCATGCTCGGTACCGATTGACCAGTCGTCCGGCGCTTTCGAACCGGAGGCAATATAATCAATCAACTGCTGTTTATTTTCAATCGGGCAGTCTTTGGCAGATGAGATATTTGGCTGGTTATGATCTGGCATATCGGTTTCGCATTATTATTTTCTTTGGAAGCAAAATATGTGGGGCCTCAGGGATATAATGTCAAGACACCATCAATGACTTTATATCCGGTAATCTTATTGAGAAAGCTCATCCCGAGCAGGGAATAATCCAGCCCGTCCGCCACGACAGACCCCGCCACATTATTTTTACTGATCGGGCCAAGGGTGATATTTCCGATCCTGACCGGGGCGCCATAAGCCACCCCGTTGGCGGTCTTGTAGGGCATGGAATAGTTCAGGCTGTCAACCGGCAGGCCAATCGCCCGGGCATCTTTACGGCTCAGCGCCACATCGGTCGCGCCGGTATCAACCATAAAGGTAACAGGCGTCCCGTTAACTCTGGCCTGGACAAAATAATGGCCGCTGGTA
>JALUWZ010000028.1 GCA_027019205.1 Emcibacter sp. | reverse complement strand
TCACACGAAAGCCTTCATAGGCAAAAAAGGTGATGGCCAGACTGTAAAACAGACTGCTGACCGGCGGGTAGGTTGACGGAGCCAGTCTTGCGGGGTCGATGAAAAACATGCCCGTTACGGCAAAAGTGACAAGAATCATCAGCTTCAGCATCACCACTATATTTTCCAGCCACGCCATTTTCTTTGCCCCGCCAAGATTTATCGCAATAAAAAGAAGAATGATTATAACGGCAAAAAGAGACTGGAAAAAAGGGTCGCCCCGGCCTGGCATCAGGCTTGAGGCATAGGCCCCGAAGGCCTTGGCGACCATGGCTATGGAAATAATGGCGGCAATATACATCATAATGCTCATGGCGCCCGAGAATATCCCGACTCCGAAAGCCTGACCAAGATACTCAACAATGCCACCGGCTGCCGGATAGGTCGCACCGAGCCGACCCATGGAATAACCGCTCAACAGGGCTATCAGGCCGCCGAAGAAAAAAGAAATACAGGTGGCGCTTGACGTGATGGCCCCGGCCTGCCCGAGCAGGGCAAAAATTCCGGCCCCGACCATAGAGCCAATTCCGATTGCCACTGCCGACCAAAAACCTACTGCCGTCCCCGGTTTATACATATCATTCTACCCCGTGACCCCGTGTATAAGGCCTTGATGCAGGGAGTATGGCAAAGAAAGGACCGGTTGAACAGGTTTTTATGTTATGATGTTACAATTTTTAATATTATTTCGCGAAATAAGAATAAAAAAATGGTGCCGCTGATGTGACTCGAACACACGACCTACGCATTACGAATGCGTTGCTCTACCAACTGAGCTACAGCGGCACACAGGGCATCATAAATAGGCGGTTAATTGGCTGCCGACAAGTAAAATCTTGACCAATTTCAGGAGAAAAGCCTTTTCTGTCCGGGATATTGCCGGCAAGGGAAAATTGGTCTATACAGGTCAGAACAATGGCAGATCACCGCATGAAATATTATTTTGAAAAGGCATGGCTGACCCCGGATCAGGCCGGGGCCTCTGATCAGCGCGGCGAATGGCAGGAAAATGTCCTGGTTACCGTGGATGCGGACGGAACTATTTCCTCGATACAGCCCGGCATGTCCGCGCCGGAACAGCAAAAAATATCCGGTTTTGCCCTGCCGGCCTTTGCCAACAGCCACAGTCACGCCTTTCAGAGGTTGCTCACCGGGCGCACTGAATACTGGAAGGATGGCAGGGATAATTTCTGGTCATGGCGCGATATGATGTACCGGGTTGCCAACCGCGTTACCCCGGATGATATGCGGCATATTGCCGCCTTTGTCTATCTCGAAATGGTCCGGGCGGGCTATGGGGCGGTGGCAGAGTTTCATTATCTGCATCATCAGCCATCAGGCCTGCCCTATGATATGGCGGCAGAGATGTCCTTTGCCATAATCGAGGCGGCGGAGATGGCCGGTATCGCCCTGACCCATCTGCCGGTGCTGTATCAACGCGGCGGTTTTGACGACAGGCTGCTGGCGCAGGACCAGCAACGGTTCGGGCTGGAGACCGACGATTTCCTGAAGCTGGTGGAGAGGGTAAAGGGCCATCCATCGCCCCATCAGACCGGGGTGGCGTTCCACAGCCTCAGGGCGGTGCCGGAAGAAGCCATCGCCCGGGTAATGGCGGCAATTGGCCCGGATATGCCGGTCCATATTCATATCGCCGAACAGGTGAAGGAGGTAGAGGACTGCCTGAGCCAGACCGGACAGCGCCCGGTGGACTGGCTGCTGTCCCATGCAGAGGTGGACCGGCGCTGGTGTCTGGTTCATGCGACCCATATGACGGCGCAGGAAACACGCGCTCTCGCCCGGTCCGGGGCGGTGGTGAGCCTTTGCCCGTCAACAGAGGCCAATCTCGGCGACGGGTTTTTTCCGCTGGCAGAATTTCTGGCGGTGGGTGGCAGGATTACCATCGGTTCCGACAGCAACAGCCTGATTGACCCGGTTGAGGAAAGCCGGTGGCTCGAATATGGCGCACGCCTGAAACAGCAGCGGCGCAATATTACCGCGAGTGACCAGTGTCCGGATGTGGGCGCGGCGTTGCTCATGGCGCTTGGCAGGGGCGGCGCACAGGCGCTTGGGCAGAATATCGGCGCCATCCGGGCGGGGTGCCGGGCGGATATTATGGTCATAGACAAGCATGCTCCGGCATTATGTGCCGTTCCGGACCGGCATATTCAGGACGCGCTGATCTTTTCCGGCAGCCGCCATGACATCCGTCATGTTATCCTGGCCGGTAAATGGTGCATACGGGACCGGCATCACGGCCAGGAAGACGAAATCAGGGCCAATTATGAAAAAACCGTCCGCTGCCTTCTGTGAGGGCCGGACCAGAGTGACAGGACCAGAATGGAACAAATGACCGCCATGCCGCTCTACCGCAAGGTCAAGCAGTATATTATCGACCAGATCAGCACAGGCAGGCTGAAGCCGCAGGATAAAATCCCCTCGGAACATCAGCTTGTGCGGAAATTTGCCATCTCCAGAATGACCGTAAACCGGGCGGTACGGGAATTGACTGACGAGGGGCTGCTCACGCGCTTGCCCGGGGTGGGTACTTTTGTTGCCGCCCCGCGCGCCCAGAGTCATCTGCTCGAAGTGCATGATATTGCCGATGAGGTCCGCGCCCGTGGCCATGCCTATTCCCGTAAGGTTATCGAACATGATTTTGTCCGTCCCCGGGCTGATATCCTGTCGCGGATGTCCCTGCCGGCGGCCATATCGGTGTTTCATTGTCTGATCCTGCATTTTGAACAATATAGCCCCATTCAGCTGGAAAACAGATATGTCAACCCGGTGGTTTTTGCGGATTTTGGTAAAGTTGATTTGACAAAAACCTCCCCCTATGAATATTTGATGGGGGTGGCCCCGCTGCAACGGGCGGAGCATGTCGTATCGGCGATCACACCGAAAAAATCGGTGCGTGAGGCGCTGGAATTAAAAGAAGGCGAGGCCTGTCTGCTGCTGGAACGGCGCACATGGGTCGGGGAGCGGGTGGCAACCTATGTGCAATTATATCATCCGGGGCCGCGTTACAGCCTGAAGGATCAGTTCAGCCGCTGACCGGAAAAATAATAACGGGAGACAATAAATGATCAGGGTAAAAATCAATGGCAAACAGCATGAGGTCGAGGTTGACCCCGAGACCCCGTTATTGTGGGTGATCCGCGACCATATCGGCTATAGCGGCACCAAATTCGGCTGTGGTATCGGCGAATGCGGGGCCTGTACCGTCCATGTTGACGGCGCGGCGACACGGTCCTGTTCCCTGCCCGTGGGCGACGTTTCGCCGGGGGCCGAGATCACCACGATCGAGGGGCTGGGCGGCAGCCATCCGGTGCAAAAGGCCTGGATTGCCGAGGATGTCCCCCAATGCGGCTATTGCCAGTCGGGGATGATTATGGCGACTGTTGCCCTGTTGCGGGACAAACCCCATGTGACCGATACCGATATAGATGAAAATCTGACCAATATCTGCCGTTGTGGCAGCTACCCCCGTATTCGCAAGGCCATTCACCGGCTGGCCGGACAAAAGGCGGAGGGATAAAATGACCATAGCAAATGTTAACCGACGGGTTTTTCTGGCCTCCACCGCCGCCGTAGCAGGCAGTCTGATCCTTGGCATCAACCTGTCCGCCTGTTCACAGGAGGAGGGAGCTTCTTCCGCCCCGGCGGCAGCTTTCAACGCCTTCCTGACCATTGCCCGGAACGGCACGATAACCATTCAGGTGCCAAATTCGGAAATGGGACAGGGGGTGTTTACCGCCCTGCCGATGATTCTGGCTGATGAGCTTGATGCCGACTGGGGGCGGGTGGTTGCCGAAACCGCCCCGGCGGACCCG
>JALUWZ010000027.1 GCA_027019205.1 Emcibacter sp. | reverse complement strand
GTTACAAAACCGTCAATTCCCCCGCTATGGGCATTGGTCACGCTGCCACCGTTCAGGCTGCCGCTGGATGAGTTTCCCGCGACATATATATTGCCCGTGGCATCGACGGCAATACCGGATATGGAGCCGCCCGCCAGATTGCCGAGGTCATAGCTGGCGAGGGTGCTGGTCAGGTTTGTCGCATCAAGCTTGCGGATGATTGCCCGGCCATTTTCCTGTGAGGCAACAAGAATATTACCATCCCCGGCGATTGTCACTGCCTGACCCAGCTCCGTTCCCGTGCCGCCGATCTGTGCCGAGGCCACAAGCTTGCCGGTCAGGCCGTCAAGCTTGGTCACATAAACATCCGTCCCCCCGCCATATGTTGTCGTGGCGTTGAGGTTGCCCTGGATTGAGCCGGTGACAATGATATTGCCGGTGGCGTCAACGGCTATGCTGTTGGCCTGATCGGTGGCAATGGTGTCCTGCTGATAGGTAAACAGCTCCGTGCCGCTTTTATCAAATTTTGTCACGAAACTGTCAGCGCCGGTAAGGGTATCCGAGGGGATCAGTTTTTTGTTGGTCTGCCCGGCAATGATCACATTATCTGCGCTGTCAACCACTACGGCAAAGGCATCCGCCTTGTTTGATGCCCCGAGCAGACGGCTGAAAAGCTGATTACCGGCGGCGTCAAATTTGGTCAGGAACACATCCTGTACTGCCGCCCCGTTTATCTGGGAGCCGAAATTACCCCTGGAACTGCCAACCACATAGACATTGCCGGCGCTGTCAACCGCAGTGGCGTTGGCCTTTGTGTCGAGGGGTTTTGGCTTGACCGTGGTGGCCGCCGGGGCCACGGCGGCGGCAGCGGCGGCGGCAATGGCCGCTGGAGTGGTGGGCGTGGTCGTAGAGGCAGCCGCCTTTGGTGGTGGAACAAACCCGCCATTGTCAGTACCGGCAATCTGTCTGGAGAATTCGGTAATGGGCGCCGTCGTTGCCAGACTGCGGAGTTTTGTCAGGGTCGCGGTTTCCACCTTGCCCGTCCCGGCGGCTTTGTGGGAACCGGTGATATAGAGCGACGGTTCCGAGGTCTGGGCCGTCAGGGTCGCTTTTTCGCCGAGTTTTACATTAAGCTTCAGGGCAAATTTTCCGCTACTGACCTCTTCTGCGGTAAAGCGGCTGGCATATTTACTGACGGGGATTCCATTGGCATCCAGCACCGTAACCGCATTGATCTGTGTATTGATAAGATTGACCAGACTGGTCAGGGTGACGGGGCCGGAAATTTGCGACAGGTCGATGGTAATAGTGTCGGAACTGGTCAGTTTATCCAGTTTCAGGGTAAAAACCTCATTGCCGACAATATTCGGTATGGCCTGGGTTTTGGAAAGAACCGGCAGGATTGCGCCCTGAATATTCGGGTTGTCCTTGCCGAGGCTGATGTCACTCTGGATGCTGGATTTCTTGTCTCCATATATCAGGGTGAGTTTGTCAAGGGCCGCATTGCGGGTAAAATCCTGTACCTGGGCAAGGCCACCGCGAAACTGGCTGTTCAATCTGTCGAGCAAAGCCGTCGGGGTTGTGGGGTCGGCGGCATAATCTGCGACAGTTTTCAGTTTGTCAAGGGCAAGATAAAGTGCAAAAAGAGCCTTCTCATCCTTGTTCTGGGTCTGTTTAACCTTCTTGGCATTCAGATCGATAAAATCTGTCGTGTTACGTACGGCATTGAAGCGTCCGGCAAGTGTCCGGGGACTTGAATTACTGGCCGGGTTCCACGGGGTGACGACCGCTGGTCCCCGCTTGATCGTTCCCGGCGAATTCTGAATGGCTGTGACGGTTGTGGTTACTGATTTGGCATTGAAATAGGCTCCCAGCAAATCCGCACTGAAGCTCACCAGCTGGAATGAATTCTGTGATATATTATTTGTGTCCAGTCCAAACATACCATACTTTCAAAAAAATCAGAGTCTTCCATATACGAGATTATAAAGAATCGGTTAATAAACCCGTAACGTCAACATATCATTTTATCTTTATCATACCAATAGAGCGATTTTGCCGGGCAGGGGCCTTGAAATAGCGGAAAATCCGCTGTCTTATGGTCAAACTTGCCGACTTTTTGCGACCAGTTCCAAACTAGCTATTGAACTCCCGCCCCATCCGCACTAAATCTTGTCATCATGGATTAACAGGAGTTTGGAAAATATGGGTGGTTTTGCGTATGATCTGGCCTGGCTGGTAGATGCCATTTTCGGCGTCCTGAGGTTTGGTCTCCTCGTCTATATTATCCTTGGGTTGCTGGTGTCTTTTGCCGTCATCAACAGTTACAACCAGTTTGTCAATATTGTCATGGTAACCCTGTCGCGTATTTTCGAGCCGATGCTGTCGCCGATTCGCAGTTTTCTGCCTAACATGGGCGGTCTGGATATATCGCCGATTTTCCTGTTCATTGCTATCGAATTTGCTGACCGGATTCTGGTTCGGCTGCTCTATAATCTCGCCTGATGACAAAGCCGGTCAGCCCCCATGCAAAAGGTGTGCGTCTGGCTGTTCGCCTGGCGCCCGGGGCATCAAAAAACCGGTTCGGACAGATAGAAAAATCAGCCGATGGCCGGGCGCATCTCAAGGCCTGGGTCACCACGGTCCCCGAAGATGGCAAAGCCAACAAAGCCCTGATCAAAATGCTGGCAAAGGCCCTGCGAGTGCCCGCCGGTAAAATTTCTGTTGCATCGGGGCCGACAAATCGCAATAAACAGATTTTGATAGAAGGCGACAGTCGGGACCTCGCCCGGCAGATTGACCAATGGATAAAGGAGTTGACCCCGTGAGTGCAGATCTGATTGATGGCAAGGCCTTTGCGGAAAAGCTGAAAGCGGATATTGCCCGGCAGGTATCTGCCCTCAAAGAGCAATATGACCTGACCCCCGGTCTTGCTGTGGTGCTGGTCGGCGAGGACCCGGCCAGCCAGATCTATGTCCGTAACAAGAATAAATCGACTGCCGCCGCCGGGATGAACAGTTTTGAATATCCTATGGAAAGCAATGTCAGCGAGGCAGAATTGCTTGATCTGGTGGCGCGGCTCAATAATGACCCGGCGGTTCACGGCATATTGGTACAGCTGCCCCTGCCACCGCATATCAACGAGGCGGCGGTGATCGATGCCATTGCCCCGGAAAAGGATGTGGACGGCTTTCACGTCATCAATTCCGGCCTGCTGGCCACCGGCGGCAACGGCATGGTGCCCTGCACACCGCTCGGCTGTATTATGCTGCTGCGCGACCGGCTCGGTGATATGAGCGGGCTGGAGGCGGTGATCGTTGGCCGGTCAAATATTGTCGGCAAACCGATGGCCCAGCTGCTGCTCAACGAGAATTGCACCGTGACCATCGCCCATAGCCGGACCCGTGATCTGGCCCGGGTGGTGGGCCGGGCCGATATTGTTATCGCCGCCGTCGGGCGTCCCGAACTGGTCAGGGGCAGTTGGATCAGGGACGGGGCCACGGTGATAGATGTCGGCATCAACCGGATGGCCAAAGAGGATGGCAAAAGCCGTCTGGTTGGCGACGTTGAATATGCCGAAGCCGCAAAACATGCTGCGGCCATTACCCCGGTGCCGGGCGGTGTTGGCCCGATGACCATTGCGGTGTTGCTCAAAAATACTGTCACCGCCGCCTGCCGTCAGGCCAATATACCGGAGCCGGAGCTGTCAAGTGATGTATGAATTGCTGATCGGGACCTTTGTCACCTTTTTTGTCGTGATTGACCCGGTGGGCATCGCCCCGGTTTTTGCGGTACTGACCAACGGGGCGAGCCGGTCTTTCAAACACAGGATGGTGTTCAAGGCGACCCTGACCGGCGGGATTATCCTGCTGTTTTTTGCTTTTCTCGGCACTTACATGCTTTCTGCACTCGGCATCAG
>JALUWZ010000026.1 GCA_027019205.1 Emcibacter sp. | reverse complement strand
ATTTTTTCGCCCCTTGGCGGAAACCGCACCGGTCGGGTCAATGAATGTTGCCCTGACCTCGGGCCGGTCACTGGCCATTGACCCGCAATATGTCCCGCTTGGTATGCCGCTCTGGCTTGATTTAAATCCGGCTACGGATCACGGCAAGCCGATACAGCGGCTGGTCATTGCCCAGGATACCGGCGCGGCAATCAAGGGCCGGATGCGGGCGGATATATATTGGGGCGTCGGTGATGATGCCGCCCGGCTTGCCGGGCCGATGAAAGAGGCGGGCCGCTATTATTTTCTGGTGCCAAAGGGTCTGGCGGATCGAATTCTGTCCCGAAAAAGTGACTTGTGATGAACCGCAGGAAACCCGGAAAAGCCCTGAGCAGGGCCGAACAGGAATTATGGGAAAAGGTCACCCGGAATATTTCCCGGCTGGAAAGCAACCGCGCGGCAACACCGCTGGTCCGGAAATCGGCATATGACGTGCGGATTTCTGATCCGGGCTATCATTACGACCCGGCGCATGCGCCAATAGTCAGACTGACAGAGGGCAGTTTCACCCTGAAAGATGCCGACCATAACTGGCATCAGAAATTGCGCCGGGGCCGGGTCAGGCCCGAGGGCCGGATAGATCTTCACGGGATGACCGGGGATGAGGCCTACCGGGCATTGTGCAATTATATCGAAACGGCAATCAGGCGCGGCAAACGACTTATACTGGTTATTACCGGCAAGGGCAGTCACAAGAATGGCGGGCTATTGAGGAATAATGTTCCGGGCTGGCTGTCCCGGGACCCGCTGGCGGGTCACATAATTTCTTTTCATTCTGCAAGGGGGGAAGACGGGGGTGCCGGAGCCTTATATGTGGTGTTGAAAATAAACCGGGACAGAGGATCATGACACCATTTGGCAGGAAAATTCGTCTATTGCGCAAGGGCCGGGGCATAAACCAGAAAAAAATGGCAGCAGATATCGGGGTCAGTCCGGCATATTTGTCGGCCCTTGAGCATGGTCACCGGGGCCAGCCGTCCTGGGCCATGGTTCAGCGGATCATCGGTTATTTCAACCTGATCTGGGATGATGCCGAGGAAATAGAGCAGCTGGCCCGTCTGTCTCACCCCCGCCTCGTGGTGGATACGGCGGGGCTTTTGCCCGAGGCGGTGACCCTGGTTAATCAGCTGGCGCAGAAAATCCGCCGCCTTTCGCCGGAAAGGATAGCGAAACTGACAGAAATTCTTGAAGAGAAGGAGGACCTATGAGGGGTTGTTTCCTTCGGGGATAATCAACAGGGAGGTAATCTGGTTGCGCCGTCTTTTCAGTATTTCAAATGTAAAACCGCCTCGGGAAAAACGCTGGCCGGGCAGGGGGATGGTTTCGGCAATATCAATCACATAACCAGCAATGGTGATGGCATCTTCATCATCCAGAGTCCAGTTGAATTGCCGGTTCAGATCACGGATCGGCGTATTGCCAGCCGTAATTATGGAGCCGTTTTGCAGAATTTTCACATCCGCAGACAGGGTATCATGTTCATCATATATGTCGCCGACGATTTCTTCGAGGATATCTTCCAGGGTAATGACCCCCATAAAGGCACCATATTCATCAACCACCAGGGCGAAATGAGACTTTTTTGCCAAAAAAGTTGTCAATTGCTCCTGCAGGCTGGTGGTTTCCGGGACAAACCACGGCGGTTGGGCAATTTGACAGAAATCCACATTGTTTATTGAGCCGTGATTGGCTTCGATGGCTCTGAGAACCTCCTTGGCATGGACAACCCCAATGATATTATCCGGGTTTTCCTGCCAGAGCGGCAACCGGGTAAAGGGGCTGGCGACAATTTGGGAAAAAATGTCCGCCGGGCTGTCGCTGATATTGATCATTTCAATATTCCGGCGATGAACCATGACGTCTTCAAGCTGGACATCCTGCAGATCAAGAATACTGTCAAGCATATCCTTGTTATTTTTAATCAGCCCGCCTTCATGGGCCTGAAGACTGATGGCCCCCCTGATTTCATCATGGGCCGAAAGAATTTTCTGATTTGTGCTGGCAAGTCCCGACAGCCGCAGGATAGACCGGACCACAAGCTGAACCAGTGCGGCAAAGGGGGAGAAAATAATCACGACCAGCCGGGCAAAGGGCGCAATTTTCAGCGCCACCCGTTCAGGGTTGGCGATGGCATAGGTTTTGGGCAACACTTCGGCGAAGATCAGCAGCAGCAGGGTCATGGCAAGCGTGGCATATATCACGCCAATGTCGCCAAAAATCCGGATGAAAAAAGCCGTTGCCAGTGCAGACGCCAGAATATTCACCAGATTATTGCCCAATAAAATCGCGCCGATCAATTGTTCGGAATTATTGGTGAGTTTTTCGACAAGACCGGCACGCCGGTTGCCCTTTTTGACCATACGGTGAATGCGGGACGGCGAGGTTGCAGTCAGGGCGGTTTCAGATCCCGAGAAAAGGCCTGACAGGATAATCAGAAAAAACAGTTCCCCGGAAAAAAGCAGAATATCCGTAATCATTTTATCCATCCAGTGCCGATTGAAAAACCTGCTTTATATCTTCCGCTGTGACATCATTGGTTAAAAAAGCCTCTCCAATGGCGCGGACCAACACATAGGTTACTTTGCCGCCGGATAATTTTTTATCATGCAGGGTATGATTAAACAGCCTTTCTGCCGTGATATCGTTGCGGAAATATGCCCGGAGATCTGCCGAAATTCCGTCTGGCAGGCCGATCATTTTCAGATGTCGCCGGACAGTGGCGGCCTCCTGTTCAGGGCAAAGGCCCATCCTGACCGACAGGTCAAAGGCCATGACCATGCCAATTGCCACGGCTTCCCCGTGAAGGAGCCTGTCGGAAAATCCGCATTCCGCCTCAAGCGCATGGCCAAATGTATGACCCAGATTGAGCAGGGCGCGCGGACCTGTTTCCTTTTCATCCCGGGCAACCATGTCCGCCTTGGCCTGACAACAGGTAATGATGGCCTGTATCCGCGCCGCAGGATCACCGGAGATGATTTTCCCGGCCTGCCGGTCAAGCCAGTCAAAAAACTTGCCGTCATTGATCAGGCTGTATTTAACCATCTCCGCATAACCGGCCAGCAGCTGTCTTTGTGGCAGGCTGTTCAGGCAACTGACATCGCTCAGAACCAGACCGGGTTGGTGAAAACTGCCAATCAGGTTTTTGCCGCGCGGGCTGTTGATGGCGCATTTGCCGCCGACGGCGCTGTCAACCTGTGCCAGCAGGGTGGTGGGAATCTGGATAAAGCCGATACCACGCTGATAAATACTTGCGGCAAATCCGGCAAGATCACCGATAACCCCGCCACCAAAGGCGATGATCCTGTCCTGACGTTCCAACCCGAAAGCCAGAAGCCGGTCGAGAAGATTTTCCAGCTGGGCAAAGGATTTTGTCGCTTCCCCTGCGGGCAGGATGATGCTGTCAAATGTTATGCCGGCCTTTTCCAGAGATTTTTCCAGCCGGGGAAGCTGATATCCGGCAATATTGTCATCGGTGACGATCACCGTTCGGGGGCGGGATAAAAGCGGCGCGATTATATCCCCCGCCTGATCAAGAAGGCCCTCCCCCACATAAATATCATAGCTGTGATTCTGAAGCGCGACAGTTATTTTTTTGGGCATTATTACGGGGTTTCTTTCTTTCTTGCTGCTTTGGCTTCTGCGGCAAGATATTGATTGAGTTTCCAGATGATGTTATTGACAACTTTTTCATGGGGACCGGCGCCGGTTTCAACGGTGATTGCCGCCTGACCATAAACCGGGTAGCGGGTTTCGGCCAGTTTTCGCAAGATTTCCTCGGGATTCCCGTTCCTCAGCAGAGGCCGTGTATTGCGTCGCGAGGTGCGCTCCACCAGATGATTAATATCTGCCTTCAGCCAGATGGTTATGGTTTTTTCTTTCAGTCTCTGACGGGTTTTGGCGTCCATAAAGGCCCCGCCCCCGGTGCCGAGAACTGCCGGGGTATCTGAAATCAGCCGGTTAATAACCTTTCTTTCGCCACTGCGAAAATCATCCTCGCCGAATTTTTCAAAAATTTCACTGACGGTGTGGTTGGCCGCCAATTCAATTTCCGCATCGGAATCGGTAAAGCCCAGGCCGAGCTTGCGGGCCAGACGGAGTCCCACCGTGGTTTTGCCGGACCCCATAAGACCAATCAAGGAAATGCTTTTCGTCAGGGGATATCTGAGCCGGGGGACCGGAGAGGCGTATTTGTTTTTTCTTACAGGTTTCATCTTGGGTTATTATTAACATAGAGAAAGTCATTAAAATACCATATTTTTTTCAAATATTGTCAAGAACAACTATGGTAATTTCAGTGTGTGCTTTACGACCGGCCCGGAGATGGTTAGAATGTGCAGCATCGATCCAAATACAGATAACAGCAGGAAACACAACGAAAAATGGGCAAGTTCTGGCTAACAATTATTATATTGATCCTGATAGCCATCGGGGCCGGGGGTATTTATCTGATGACCGTTGATATAGACCCGCCGCAAAATCATATTGAAAAAACCCTGCCCAATGACAGATTTCCTCAATAAATTTATTCAGAGGCAGATTTTCCATGACGGGTAATATGACAGGTAAAAACACATTCCGGATGATTTTTCTGACATTGCTGGCCATGGTCTTTTTCCTGCCAGCCTCTTTAATGGCCGGGCAGGTTCCGGATCAAGATCAAGACGTGGAAAAGCTGCCCCGCCAGCCGGTTGATAAACCGGCAGATAACCTGCCCCGGTCAATATTATTTCCTGCGGGACAGCCCGGCCCCTATATTCCACCGGAAAAACCCGCAGAGGAGATTTCTGTGGAAACAGAAAAGTCTGCTCCGGCAACAGAAGAAACCCCGGGTAATGCCGCGCCGGAAAAGGGGCTTGAGGTTGAAACCATGGACCTTGTTGAAACCCTTCCGGCAGAAAAGGGACTGATGAGTGAACAGGATGGTGGTTTTCCTGTCACCCTGTGGCAGGGGTCCGATCTCGGGCAGATTGAACATTTGCTCTCGGCGCTGTTTATTCCAACCAAATCCCCGGTTATGGAATCATTGACACGAAAATTACTCCTGTCAGCGGCCACGGTCCCCAAAGGGACAGATTCTCCTGACCTGTCAAAATTTCTATCGCTCAGAATAGAAAAAATCAGTGAGACAGGGGATCTGGAGACACTGGAGTCTTTTTTGAAAATTTTACCGCCGGAATCTTACCCCCCCTCACAGAAAATCAGTGACCTGATGCTGATGGCCGGCGATATCTCCCCGGCCTGTATGCAGGCCCGTCAGGCAATAGAGGATGACAATGCCGGGGCTTACTGGCTGAAGCTGCTGGCCTTTTGTCAGGCGATGGAGGGCAAACCGCAGGAGGCGGCTCTTACGGTAGAATCCCTTATGGAGCAGGGAAAAACAGATTTTGTCTTTTATGATCTGATAAATAAATTGTCACAGAAGGATGAGGGTGGCGCGGGAAAACAGGATTTTTCATCGGGTCTGACCCAACTCGACCCGATGACATATAGTTTATTATCCGTGTTGGGGCAGCCGATAGATGCCCGGATGTTTGCCAGGGCTCCGGCGCTTGTTCTTTATGCCCTGTCCGGTAATGCCAATGTCCCGAAAGAAGATCGCCTTGCGGCAGCGGCCCGAAGTTACAGGAAAGGAACCTTTCCGGTCAACAAGCTTATTCCCCTCTATAACAGTATCAGCTTTTCAGAGGATGAATATGAAAATGCCATTGCCATTGCCCGCTCGGACGAGAGCGAAACGGGGGATGTCCTGCTCTATCAATCTGCAATAAAACAGATCAAGGCTGTGCAGAAGGCCGAAGTTTTAAAGGAAATCTGGACCCGCGCCCTGCGCAAGGGGGATCTGGCCCGGGCGGCATTGTTGAATGCCCGTGCCGTGCGCTCACTTGAACCGGCGGATGATCTGCTTTTTCATGCCCATCATATCACCCGGGCGCTGATATTGGCTGGAAATAATAAAAAAGCCCGTGAATGGTACGCTTTTGTTCGTAACGCCGCCTATAACGGGAATGCAGATGCCACCCGGGCGCTGATAGATATCTGGCCGATGATGGCGCTGTCGGGCCGGAATAATGATATTCCCTGGTCGCAGGAAATACTTGATTTATGGTGGAACGGGCAGATGCTCCTGTCCCCGGGACGGCGTGCGGAAAAGGCAACTCTGTTTTATTCGGTGGCCGAAGCCCTCGGCCTGGTTGTTCCGGAAACCATGTGGCAGGAGCTTATTGGTCCTGAAACCGGCCAGAAAACCCCAAAAACTGCCGATCCGGAAATGCAGAATATTTCTCATTCCATTCCTCGGGCCATTCCTCGGGCCATTCCTCGGGCCATTCCGCTGGCCATCTGGCGTAATTTAATCCGGTCTGTGGCGGCGAAGAAATCCGGAGAAACCATATTATTATGTCTTCTGGCCGGGGAAAATGGCGTATCAGACCTTGATGCCGCCGGGGCAAGTGCGGTCATCAGGGCGCTTAGATCTGTTGGGCTGGAGACAGAGGCCCGCAGGCTCGCTCTTGAAATACTGGCCAATAATGGCTTCTGACCAACGGGCGATCAGTCAGTTTCTCGAAATGCTCGGGGCGGAAAGGGGCGCGGCGGAAAACACCCTTGCCGCCTATAGCCGGGACCTGGCCCATCTGTCTGAAAACACCCCGTCCGGGCTGCTGGATATTGACCGGGACCAGATCAGGACCTATCTGTCTCTGGTCCGGAAACACGGGCTTTCAGCCCGCACGCAGGCGCGAAAATTATCGACAATACGACAATTTTACAAATTTCTTTATGCGGAGGGAATTCGACAGGATAACCCGGTCGTCGGCATTGACAGCCCCCGGGCCGGGCAATCCCTGCCCCGGCTGTTGAGCGAAAAACAGGTGAGCCGACTTCTGGAAGTAGCCCAAAGGCATGCTGATGAAAAGCCTGACCTGAAAAACTTGCGCTGTCTTGCCCTGATTGAAATATTATATGCCACCGGGCTTCGGGTGACGGAGCTGGTCAGTCTGCCTCTGATCTCAGTGCAAAGTGGTGCACCTTATATTTATGTCCGGGGCAAGGGCGGCAAGGAACGTCTTGTCCCCCTGAGCAAGCGGGCGATCAGGGCGATGCAGGGCTATATTGATGCCATGACGTCAGAAAATTCCGGACCTGATTCCCGACCTAAGTCCGGGCAGCCGGGAAAATGGTTATTTCCATCGCGCGGGACAAAAGGTCATTTGACCCGGCAGCAGTTTGCCCGGATATTAAAGCAGCTGGCCGGGGAGGCCGGAATTCCCCCCGGAGCAATATCGCCCCATGTGGTGCGCCATGCCTTTGCCACCCATCTTCTGGCTCATGGGGCTGATTTGCGGGCGGTCCAGAAAATGCTTGGCCATTCGGACATAACCACCACCCAGATTTATACTCATGTGCTGGAAGAAAGGCTGAAACTGCTGGTTCAGCAAAAACATCCTCTTTCCAAGGGCTGAAATCAGGGGTATAAGGGCTGCGTAAAATTATTTTGCAGGATTTTTGAGACAATATATGCTGACTTATCTGGATTTTGAAAAACCGATTGCCGAGCTGGAAAGCCGGATCCGGGATATGAATAACCTTGAGGGCGGGGAGGAAATCAACATTGCCGAGGAGGTTAGCCGACTCGAAGGCAAGCGGGATAAATTACTGCGCGATACTTACAGCAACCTGTCCCCGTGGCAGAAAATAAAGGTGGCCCGTCACCCCGAACGGCCTCATTTCAGAGAATATGTTGAAAATCTGATTACTGACTTCATGCCTCTGGCCGGGGACCGGGCCTTTTCAGATGATCTTGCCATCATGGGCGGCCTTGGCCGCTTTATGGGACAATCGGTCATGGTGATCGGTCATGAAAAGGGTCACGACACCCAAAGCCGGATCAAACATAATTTCGGTATGGCCCGGCCCGAAGGCTACCGCAAGACCATCCGGCTGCTTAAAATGGCGGAACAGTTTGACATTCCGGTAATCACCCTTGTCGATACCTCCGGGGCCTATCCCGGCATCGGGGCGGAGGAACGCGGCCAGGCCGAGGCCATTGCCCGCTCGACCGAAGCCTGTCTCGGGCTGAAAGTACCGCTGGTCTCGATGATCGTCGGCGAGGGCGGGTCCGGCGGTGCGGTGGCGCTTGCGGCGGGCAACCGGGTGTTGATGATGGAACATGCGGTTTATTCGGTGATTTCCCCGGAAGGCTGTGCCTCTATCCTGTGGCGCACATCGGACAAGGCCCGGGATGCGGCAAATGCCCTGAAAATCACCGCGCAGGATTTACTGAAACTGAATATCATAGATGAAATTATCCCGGAGCCGGTCGGCGGCGCCCATCGCGACCACAAGCTTGTCATGGAGACAATCCGTAAAGCCCTGAAAACCGCTTTTGATGAATTGTCATCCCTGAGCGGCGACAAGCTGAAACAGCTGCGCCGCGAGAAATTCCTCAATATGGGCAAACTCGTCTAAGCCCTAATCAATAATGACATTCCTGATCTGGCGTGCGGCAAAGCCCAGCTTGGTGATGTTGATCCGGCCACTGGTCTGGAAATCATGAATCAGTTTCTGAATGCGGTTGGTGGAGTTTTGTACCTTCTCCAGCCAGATTCTGGCTGCTTCTTCACTATTATCGCCATTCAGGTCGCTCAGGGCAGAACGGGTCAGATTCTTTTGCTGATCCAGCAGATCGGCCACCACACTGTTGGTCGCCAGCCGGTCCCAGTGATCGGAAGATTCCACCAGCTCCGCCTCGGCCTTGAGCCAGTCAAAGCCGATTTCATCTCCCAGAATAAAGTAGGCTTGTGCAACAACAATAACATCTATATCCATATCCTGAGCCACCATGACAATATCACAGGCGGCAATATTCATTTCCAGATTGGCGATATGGTGGGCCAGAGCCTTGTCAACCCCCTGTTCACAATACATGGCCACCTTGTTTTTCAGGCTGTCTTCATTATGGTTCTGACCGGCAACAGGCCGGCTGAATAATTTCTGAATGCCGGGTTTGAACTGGTCAATTATCTCTCCCAGGGGCCTGGTGGAATCAGTATTGTTGAGAAACCAGATAGTCTGACGCCGGGCAAAGGCCTCGACATCCATCAGCATCAGCATCTGAATGGTGGCGGGGACTTTGTAATCCAGACTTTCGATCTTTTCATAAAGTTCGGTCAGGCTGAAAACCTCCCGCGCCAGCAGCGCCGCGCGGGCGATTTCCGGGGCCAGGGCGCCGGTTTCTTCCTTGATGGCCTGAATGCCGCCGCGATTGACGATCTCGTTACAGATTTCCTTGGCGATGATACCCTGTCTCAATTGATGCTTGCTGATGTCTTCGGGGTATCTTTCGCGCAGCTGGGCGGGAAAGGCGCGGATCAGATATTTATCAAGATAGGGATCATTGAGAATATCGCTATTCATCAGTTCATCATAAAGCCCCATCTTGGAATAGGCGATCAGAACCGCAATTTCGGGCCGGGTCAGGCCAAGTTCCTCATCAGTGCGCTCGATCAGCTCATCATCCGAAGGCAGAAATTCCAGCTCCCGGTCAAGATGGGCGGTTTTTTCCAGATCATCCATGAAACGGACAAAACTGTCCAGTTCACGGATACTGCTTGACCGGGCCAGACTGATAGCCTGGGTTTGCAGATAATTGTCATTGAGGACAATTTTACTGACCTCGTCAGTCATTTCAACCAGCAGGGCATCGCGCTGCTGACGGGTAAGCTTGCCGTCATGAATCAGCGCATTGAGCAGGATTTTGATGTTGACCTCATTATCCGAACAATCGACCCCGGCGGAATTATCAACGGCGTCCGTATTGATCTGGCCGCCTTTCAGACAATATTCAATCCGGCCCCGCTGGGTGCAGGCAAGGTTTCCGCCCTCGGCCACCACCTGACAGTTAAGGTCACGTCCGTCAATCCTTATCGCATCATTGGCCCGGTCACCGGCCTGGGAATTGCTCTCCTGCGAAGATTTGATATAGGTGCCGATGCCGCCGAACCATAACAGATCGGTATGGGATTTCAGGATAGCTTTCATCACCTCGTTCGGGGTGGCATGCTCCGTTGTATCTTCAAAGCCAAGCAAGTTCCTTATTTCCGGGCTGAGCGGGATGGATTTTGATTTCCGGCTGAAAATACCGCCGCCACGGGACAGCAGATTTTTGTTATAATCCTGCCAGCTGGACCGGGGCAGGTCGAACAGACGCTGGCGTTCCCTGAAACTTTTTGCCGGATCAGGGTCGGGATCAATAAAAATATCCCGGTGATCAAAGGCGGCAACCAGTTTCACTGCTTCCGACCGCAGAAGGCCATTGCCGAAAACATCGCCGGACATATCACCGACACCGGCAATGGTTATCGCATCTTTCTGGACGTCAATATCCTTTTCCCGGAAATGGCGCTGGACAGAAACCCAGGCCCCCTTGGCGGTAATGCCCATTTTCTTGTGGTCATAGCCCCGGGAGCCGCCCGAGGCAAAGGCATCGTCAAGCCAGAAGCCGTAATCCTGCGCCATGCCGTTGGCAATATCGGAAAAAGTGGCGGTTCCCTTGTCGGCGGCCACCACAAGATAGGGATCATCATCATCCAGACGAATGACATTTTCCGGCGCCACCACGTTTTTATCCCTGATATTGTCGGTGATGTCCAGCAGGCCGGAAATAAATATTTTATAGCAGGCAATACCCTCCTGCATGATTTCCTCCCGGGCGGCATTCGGCGGCATTTTCTTTGGCACAAAGCCCCCTTTGGCCCCTACGGGGACAATAACAGTATTCTTGACCTGCTGGGCTTTTGCCAGTCCGAGGATTTCTGTCCGGTAATCCTCCCGCCGGTCTGACCAGCGCAGGCCGCCACGGGCAACAGGACCAAAGCGCAGATGCACGCCTTCAACCCGTGGGGAATACACGAAAATTTCGGCAAAGGGCCGGGGTCTTGGGGCTTCCCGGACATCCCGGCTTTTGATTTTTATAGAGATATAGGGTTTGTAACTGCCATTGCTTTCGGTCTGGTAAAAATTGGTCCGGAGCGAACTTGTAATAACGTTGAGATAGCTTCTGAGCATCCGGTCCTGATCAAGGCTTGCGACCTGTTCCAGCCGGGTACGGATATTTTTTTCAAGCTGGCGGCATTCTTTGGCCCGTTCAGGAGCCGGGGACGGCGGCAGCGAGAAACTGACTTCGAACAGGGCCGCGAGGTCCCGGGCAATATCCCAATATTGGGTCAGGGTATCCTGCATGTAGGTTTCGCTGTAGGACAGGCCGAGCTGGCGCAAATATTTGCTGTAAACCCTTAGAATCAATACCTGGCGATGATCCATACCGGCCCGCAGGACCAGTTTGTTGAAGCCGTCATTGTCAATGCCGCCGGTCCAGACAACCCGCAGGGTATCTTCAAGACGCTCTTTCATAACCGACAGGTCGAACGGGTTTTCGGACGGGTCTACCATATAAAAATCATGAATGGAGTGGGATATTTTTTCTCCTGCTTCTTCGGTGGAGACCGGAAAGGCATATTCCTCGACGACCCTGAGGCCGAGATTTTCCAGCATCGGCAGACAATCACTGAGGGCGATGGTCTGGCGGCTGGTATATATTTTCAGGCGGATCGCGTGATCGGGGTCTTCGGCCAGACGATAGAAATTAAACTGGATATTCTGGCTTTCCGGCAATTGTTCCAGCTTGTCAATATCGGTGACCGCAAAGCGGGCGTCGAAATGCTCCCGGTAAGAGGGCAGGAAGGAGCGGTTATATTTCCGAAACAGAGATGTCGCAACTTCCTCGCCCCAGCGGTCAATCAGGACTTCGAGCAGATGATCATTCCAGCGCTGGGCCACCTCGGCCAGACGTTTGTTGATGCTGGCAGAATCGGGGGAGGGGACATCGCCGGGTGTGGTGCGGATGATAAAATGCCAGCGCGCAATGCGTTCGTTGCTCAATTGGGCATAATGGGAGGATAATTCGCCGTTAAAGGCATCACAGAGAATTTTTTCAACCTTGCTGCGCAGGGCGGAATCATACATGTCACGCGGGACAAAAACCAGTGCGGAGACGTAGCGTTCGAAACGATCCTTGCGCAGGAAGGCCCGGCAGCTTGGCATGACTTTCAGGTGGAGGATTCCCATGGCGGTTTCGAGCAATTCCTCTTCGCCGATCTGGAATAACTCATCCCGGGGCAGGGTTTCGAGAATATGCATCAGGGCGCGGCCATCGTGGCTGTCTGCCGCGAAACCTGATTCTTTGACCACATGATTGACTTTCCGGTCAAGGTAAGGGACGGTTTCCGCCCGCTGGTTATAGGACTGGGCGGTAAAAAGACCGACAAAACGGATTTCGCTGATCACCTTGCCGTTTTTATTATATTTCTTGAAGCCGATATAATCCATATGCACGACCCGGTGAACCATGGATTTGACGTTGGCCTTGGTGATCAGAATGACATCAGGCTGTTTCATGAAATATTCTATTTCCGGTGAGGTCGCGACCAGCCCTTCCGGGCCTTTCAGGACATAGACATCCGGGTCACGCAGAATACCATATCCCTTGCCTTTGGTTTTCAGGGAATCTTTCTGGTTGTGAAAATATTCCCGGTAACCAAGAATAGTGAAATTATTATCCTCAATCCATTTCAGAAATCTTCTGGCTTCCTTTATCTGTTCGGGATCAACAGCAGATTTCGGCAGGCTGGCCAGGTTTTTATCAACGTCATCCATTTTGCCAAGCATGATTTTCCAGTCTTCGATGGCGGCATTGACGAATTCCAGAACCTTGTTCAGTTTGGTTTCAAGGGCAGTAATCTGTTGAGGGTCGGTTATGGCGGTAATTTCAATATACATGATGGATTCGGAAACGATTTTCCCGCTTTTATCCGTCGTGATCCGCCCTTGTCCGTCGCGTTTCCTCTTTATGATCGGATGAACCAGCATGTGAAGGTCGTTGCCGTCTTCAAGCAGGTTTGAGGTAATACTGTCCAGCAGAAACGGCATATCATCAATAACGATCTGAATAATGGTGTGGGCGGTGGCCCAGCCATGTTCTTCCAGAGTAGGATTGAACACCCGTAGCTTTCGGCTGCCTGCCGGGCGCACCGCGCTGTATTTCCACAGGGAAAGGGCGGCGGCGTAAAGTTCGTCAACGGTCCGGTCAGCAAGTTCCTCTGGCGAGGCATGCTTGTATAACTCCTGAAGAAAACCGGCAAATTGAGAGCTGTTTGCTGATTTAAGTCTAGTGGCAGCAAAATCAGCCACAGAGTTGATTTTCTGTTCTTTCAGAGTCCATTTCGTCACTGTATGATCCTTTTGGTCATGCTATGTATCAGTGTATAAGCCGGTTGGCGGTTATCAATTTGTCGATGTTAGCGCGTTATTATTAATATAATATTGCCATTGATTTTTTAGTGTCACGGGTCTTCCGCAAGTTGTTTGAGAAGTCGTCCGAGAATTTTCTCGTCGTCCGGCAATATCCTGATCACGTCGATACGGGTTTCTTGCCGCCGGGCAAGAAGCAGGCAGACTTTCCCGGGTATTTCAGATTCTGCGGACTCCGGCAGATCAAAACAGGCGAGAGACGGCAGATTATCAATAATTTCCTGATATGGTTTTTCCGGCCTGTCTTTCGGGGTGCCGGCAGCAGCTTTTTTTCCGTTCCGGTCATCACGTTCTGCCCGGACACATCCCTTGATGCCTCCCGGGAAGCTTTCCAGAAAGTCCGGTAATTCATCACCGCTCAGATGGTTTTTGCGGGCATAGGATAAAACCATGGCATATTCAGTCAGCCGGGTTTTGTCATAATCCCGGCCAAAACATAATTTCAATGTCGGGGTGAAAGGGGCGCGTTTCTGACGTTTCAAGCCTTCTGCGGTTAACAGTGCCGCATAATTTTCCGGCGCCGAGCAGCATAGATTATGAAAATCAAGGATCGCCCCCAATATGTCATAGAGCGCCCGCCGTGATCTTATCTCTGTCTGATTTCCGCCCTGCACCAGTCGTCTGCAGGCCTCAAGCTGCTCAGCAAGAACAGAGGCGGTTACATTGGTTGCCTGTGGTTCATCAGCCGGGGCCACATGGTTTTTTTTATCCTTTTCCGAAATCCAGCGTATGGCCCCCAGAAGGAAATTGATGTTTTCGCCATCATCACTGAAGGGCAGCATAATACCCCGGTAGAGGATTTTCTCCCGGTCGCTGTTTTTGAATTCGGCATCAAAGGAAATCGGGCTGCGGTTGGCCAGAACCTCCATATAATGATCGGTAATCCGGCTCAACAGGGTGCGCCGGGGAATATCACTGATATTTACGGGCATGTGGTCCGGGTCGAGATCCTGCGACAAAAGTTGTCCGATAACCGACAAAGTTGGCTCATCGTCGGGATTTCGCAGGTCGATCAGAACAATATTATTTTTATAGGGGGCAATATCATCCGGGCTGAGCGATTTCAGGGGTGGAATACCATGGTCACCGGCCAACCCAACCCAATAATGATATAATTGGAAGGTAATTCTTTTTTCCTGACCTGTATAATCCACAGGATTCATGGCGGTATTCCCTGATGCCTGACCCGGGTGTGAAACAAGATTCCGACTCAGGAGGGAGTAAAATACGCCCGAAAGACAACTTTTTCCAGCATTTATTCAGCTCCCCGGACAAAATTTTTTCTGGTCAAGTGGCAGAGAATGATTTATATAGTATTTTTATAAGTAATTTGCATTTAAAATAATATTACAATATCCGGCATAGTTTCAAAATTTTTGCAATGAAGGCGCTGAACATGACAAATGAAACATTGAATAATCTTGTAAGTGAAATGGCAAACGGCACCATCAGGGTGGTGGACCTCACGGTTCCGTTAAACGAAGACACTCCGGTGATTGGCTTGCCGGAAGAATTCTGCCAGTCACCGGCGTTCACTATGGAAGAGATCTCGCATTTTGATGACAAGGGCCCGGCCTGGTACTGGAACAAATTTTCCTGCGGGGAGCATACCGGTACTCATTTTGACGCGCCGGGCCACTGGATAACCGGCAAGGATTATCCTGATGGCTGTACTGACACCATCCCGCCCGGAAAACTTGTGGCGCCAGCCAATGTCATTGATGTCAGCAGCGAATCAGCGGAAAATCCTGATTTTCTCCTGACGTCCGACAGGATAAAGGCATGGGAAGCTGAACATGGCCGGATCGCTTCGGGGACATGGGTGTTGATGCGCACGGACTGGAGCAAGCGGTCAAATGAGGATTTTCTCAATTACGCCGAAGATGGCCCCCATACCCCCGGACCGTCGGTGGAATGTATGGAATTTCTGGCCAATGAGCGCGATATTATGGGTTTCGGGGTTGAAACCGTGGGTACCGATGCCGGACAGGCTTTCACTTTTGAGCCGCCATTTCCGGCTCATCAATTGATGCATGGCAGTAACAGGCTTGGCCTCGCGTCGCTGATCAATCTTGATCAACTGCCGCCCAAGGGCGCGGTAATCATTACCCCGCCGCTCAAGATCACCGGGGGGTCCGGCAGTCCGCTCCGCGTGCTTGCCCTGACATCCGGCAGCTAGGGAAAGCATATAAATCATGGCTGAGCGGTCCTTTGTAAAAGAGGTGAAAAAACTGCGCCTTGGCGCGGGTGAGGTTTTTCATGGCGAGGGTATTCTTGCGGTGACCAAGGGCCTGCTCCAGTCCGGGGTGGCCTATGTCGGCGGTTATCAAGGCTCGCCGGTGTCCCATCTTATGGATGTTCTGGCCGATGGTGAAAAAATCCTCTCCGAGCTTGGCGTTCATTTTGAAGCCAATGGCAGCGAGGCCTCGGCGGCGGCGATGTTGTCGGCCTCGATCAGTTATCCACTCCGGGGGGCGGTAACATGGAAATCGACGGTTGGCACCAATGTTGCCTCTGACGCTTTGGCAAATCTTGCCTCTGCCGGGGTAATGGGCGGGACGGTCATTATCATCGGTGAAGATTATGGCGAAGGCGCCAGCATCATGCAGGAACGCTCCCATGCCTTTGCCATGAAATCCCAGATGTGGTTGATCAATCCCCGGCCCAATCTGCCGAAAATGGTTGATATGCTGGAAAAAAGCTTTGAATTGTCCGAGGCGAGCAATACGCCGTTATTTTTCCAGATGCGGATCCGGGCCTGTCATCTTCATGGCCAGTTTGTTGCCAAAGATAATCTGCGCCCGGCCTTTACGGTGGCTGATGCGTTGCAATATCCCAACCGGGAAGATGACAAGATCATTCTGCCGCCCTTCACCTTCCGGCAGGAAAAGCAGAAGCTCGAACAGCGCTGGCCGGCGGCAATAAAATATATTCGCGACAATGGTCTGAATGAGGTTTTTGACGGGCCGGAAAAGGATATTGGTATCCTTGTCGAGGGCGGGCTTTATAATGTTGTCATCCGGGCGCTACAGATGCTCGGACTTGCCGACAGTCTGGGCAGCACCCAAATTCCGATTTATGTGATGAATGTAACCTATCCGCTGGTGGATGAGGAGCTTGTGGCCTTTGCCCGCAACAAACGGGCCGTGCTGATGGTTGAGGAAGGCCAGCCAAATTTTACCGAACAGGCCCTGAACAAGATTTTCAATGATGCCGGTCTGGCCTGCAAAATTTCCGGCAAGGATATACTTCCGGCATATGGTGAATATAGCGGACAGGTAACGCTGGAGGGGATTACCGCCTTTCTGAAAAAATATCGCCCGGATCTGGCGCGAGATAAAACAGCCGCAGTGACAGCGCCGCTTTCCGATGATTTGAATGTTGCGATTCCGGCCCGGCCCCCGGGGTTATGCACCGGCTGCCCGGAAAGGCCGTTTTTTGCCGCGATGAAAATGCTGGAAGAGGATTATGGCGAGATTCATATTTCGGCGGATATCGGCTGCAATTCCTTTGGCACCCTGCCACCGTTCCGGATTGGCAACACCATTATGGGCTATGGTCTTGGCGCGGCGAGTTCGTCCGCCTTCAGCTCGGTACCGGGGGCGCGGGCGATTGCCATTATGGGAGATGGCGGCTTCTGGCATAATGGCCTGACCAGCGGTATTGCCAGCGCAGTTTATAACAATAGTGACAATGTTTTTATCATTGTAGATAACGGCTATACGGCGGCGACCGGCGGACAATATATTCCCTCCTCTGCCAAAAGCCTGAAACAGGATGAGCGCAAGGCACGGATTCAGGACGCGGTCGAGGGTGTCGGGGTTAAATGGGTGCGGACCATGCGCTCCTATAATATCAGCGATGTCAAAGCACTGGTTCATGAGGCCATGACGTCAGATTATATTGGTCCCAAGGTGATCGTGATTGAGGGCGAATGTATGCTCAATCGCCAGCGCCGGGAAAAACCGCTCCGCCAGAAAAATATAAAATCCGGCAAGCGTCAAATTGTCAAGCGTTTCTATGTTGAAAGCGAGACCTGTACCGGCGATCATGCCTGTGTCCGGCTGTCCGGCTGTCCGTCCCTGACCATCCGGCCCAATCCGGATATCCTGCGTGAGGACCCGGTGGCCTATGTTGATAACAGTTGTGTCGGTTGCGGAGTATGCGGGGAAAATGTTCACGCGGCGGTTTTATGTCCGTCCTTTTCCCGGGCGGAGCTGGTCTATAACCCGACCGGCTGGGACCGTCTTAAAGATAACCTTCGTGCGGCAATTATTGGTCCTCTGCAAAGGCGGGCCGACCGCAAACGGGCAAGGGTATCCTTATGAGCAAGCCGATTAAACGACCGGTCACCATTGTGATTTCTGCCCTTGGCGGGCAGGGCGGCGGGGTTCTGACCAACTGGCTGATTGCCCTTGCCGAACGGTGTGATTATTTCGCCCAGTCAACCTCCATTCCCGGCGTTGCCCAGCGCACCGGTGCGACGATCTATTATCTTGAGATGTTTCCGAAAGCATCAGTTGAAAATCAGGATAATCCGCCGGTAATGGCATTGATGCCCCTGCCGGGGGATGTTGATCTTGTGGTCGCGGCGGAATTGATGGAGGCCGGTCGTGCGGTTCAGAAACATTATGTCACTCCGGACAAAACGACGCTGATTGCCTCAACCCACCGGGTGTTTTCCATTGCCGAAAAAATGGCGCTCGGCGACGGAACCGGCGATAGTGATGTGGTGACAGAGGCGGCCCGGGATGCAGCAAAGGAATTTATTGCCTTTGATATGGAACATCTCGCGGCGGAGCTTGGCTGTGTGATCAGTTCAATAATGTTCGGGGCCATTGCCGGGGCCGGAATCCTGCCCTTCCCCCGGGAGGCTTTCCGTGCCGCCATTGAGGCCGAGGGCAAGATGGTGGAGGCAAACCTCACCGGCTTTGACGGGGGCTATCAGGCCGCCATCAATTCTCATAAGCCGCAGAAGCAAAAACCTGCCGAAGCAATAATCCCGGCCCGGCCCAACACGCCGGAGGGTGAGGCGCTGGTCCGCCGGATCAATGCCCTGCCGGAAGCGGCGCGGGAATATGCCCTCGCCGGGGCGCGAAAGCTGCTGGATTATCAGGATATGGCCTATGCCTCAGATTATCTGACGATGCTTGAGGGCTTTGCCGCCCGCGACCGGGCGCCCTATGGCATCAGCCGGGAACTGGCGCGCTATCTCGCATTGTGGATGGCGTTTGATGATGTGATCAGGGTGGCGGATATTAAAACCCGGTCCGACAGGGTGGCAAAATACCGCGCAGAGGTCGGGGCAAAAGACGGACAGATCGTTCATATGGTGGAATTCATGCATCCGCGACTGGAGGAAATCATCGGCACCCTGCCGCCGGGTCTGGCTAATCTGGTCGAAAAGTCATCATTTCTTACATGGTTTTTCGGCAAATTTACCGGCCCCCGTCTGTCGGACAGCACAAAAATATCTTCATTTCTGATGCTGTATTTCCTCGCGGGCCTGCGACGTTTCCGGCGGCGGAGTCTGCGTTATGTTCAGGAACATCGGCAGATCGGATTATGGCTGGATCATATCCGGTCGATGATGGCAGAGAATTATGATCTGGCGGTAGAAATCATCCGCTGTCAGCGCCTGATAAAGGGATATGGTGAAACCCACGCGCGGGGCATGGCCAGTTTCCGGTCAATCATGGCCTTTATTGATACGGGTGAGGGCAATGTTACTGCCGATAAAATCATCCGGCTCAGGACGGCGGCGCTGGCCGATGACACGGGCAAGGCGCTGGAGAAAGAACTACTTCCTGACCAGTGAGATCATCCTTGAATAGCAGGACAGACACATATTGCGGATAACATTGCGCGCCTCGTTCAGGGACAGATGATAGCTGATGGCAAGGGGGACATTGGCGACCTCCGCCATGGCATGATATAGTCTCTGCATCTGGATTTTCATCGGGTCAGAGGTCGAAAAGCTCATGACGAATTTTTTGACCGGGGTGCTGGAGGCGCTTTCCAGCAGAGCTTTTGCGCTATCATAGTTGATTTCACTCTCAAAATGTTTTTCGTCAATAAGCATATATAGCTGGTCCGAATTTTTTGCCTCGCGGGTAACCCGGTTAAAAAAACTGACCCAGTCATTATTTTTTACCGGTCCGGTCAGGCGGGCTTCAATCAGCGTATATGTTTTGATATTTTTTATACTATAGGTGATATTCATGCTCTTGCCTGTGCAATTTCTACCGGTCTATTTTACGGCAGGTGGAGGCCCTTGTCATATCAACAGACATCACAATTGAGTGAAATCCAGTTAAATCAGCCGAGCAGCAGGAGGGTGATGTTATTGACAATCAATGCCGCCAGATAAGCAAGGGCAAAAAGATAGCCGGTGAGGAACCCGGTCCAGCCCCAGCTGTTGGTTTCGCGCCGCACCGTGGCAAGCGTGGCAAAGCATTGCGGGGCAAAAACATAATGCAGCATATGGCCGAGCTTGCCGGCAAAACTGTAATAGATGTCCGGCTCAGTCCCGCCCACGGGTTTTTTGGGATATTGGGCCAGAACCCACAGGCCAATGGTCGAATAGAGGATAATGGTTCCGGCACGCTCCAGGAAAAATTTTGCCCTCTCCCACAGATTCATCAGCAGATGCCACAGCACGGGAAGCTGATATTTCGGAAGTTCCATCAACAGGGGCTGTGGCACCCCGCTTGTCAGGGTCATTTTCAAAACAGCGGCAACAATCAGCGCGCTGACAATGCCCGACAGATACAGATCGAACAGGTCATTAGCGGCGCGATCATAATGGTGGTGATGCGGTCGTGATGGTGCTCAATCGTCCGGGTCGCCATAATCCCGGGAATGGCACAGGCAAAGCTCGACATCAGCGGGAAGAAAGCCTGGCCATTAAGGCCGACCAGCGCCATCGGGGCCTCGGCCCAGAAATAGACCAGTTGAAACATGCCAAACAGGGTGAC
>JALUWZ010000025.1 GCA_027019205.1 Emcibacter sp. | reverse complement strand
GCCTCAATCTGGTCGCCATTATCACCGTTACCGCCCTGTCCTATACCCTGGTCCCGGTTATCTTTGGTTAGGGAGCTTCAAGATTTTTGTGGACTTTTTTTCCTTTCAACCCATATAAGAGCCTATGACTGAAGACAGGGCACAACAGCCGCAACATTTTCGCAAGATGCACGGGCTGGGCAATGATTTTGTGATATTTGATGGCCGGGCGGATCAGCTTGATCTGACCGGGGATCAGGCACGCCATATTGCCGACCGCAGAGGCGGCATCGGCTGTGATCAGATCATTACCCTGCTGTCCAGTGACAAAGCCGATATTTTCATGCGAATTCACAATGCCGACGGCAGCGAGGTCATGGCCTGCGGCAATGCCAGCCGATGTGTCGGTGATATTCTGATGACGGAAAAGGGCTGCGACAAGGTTACCATCGAAACCGGGGGCGGGATATTGACGGCGGACCGGCAGGGCGATCTGGTCCGGGTCGATATGGGCATACCGCGCCGGAAATGGATGGAAATTCCCCTGTCACAGGATATGCCGTGCGACCATCTTGATCTGACGGTCGGGCCTCTGTCGGACCCGGTCGCGGTTAATATCGGCAATCCCCATGTGGTCTTTTTTGCCGATGATGTCGAGGGGATTGACCTTGAAAGCCTCGGGCCGGAGATTGAGCATCACCCGCTATTTCCCGAACGGGTCAATGTCAGCATCGTTGAAAAGACCGGGCCGGACAGCTTTCGCCACCGGGTGTGGGAGCGCGGGGCCGGAATAACCAGAGCCTGCGGTTCTGCGGCCTGTGCGGTGATTGTCGCGGCCAGCCTGCGTGGTCTCGCCAGCCGTAAAGCGACAATCCAGCTCGACGGCGGGGAGCTGTTTATGGTCTGGGACAGGAATGATCATATCCTGATGACCGGCGGCGTCACCCATGTCTTTGACGGCAGGATTATATTATGACGTCTCGTGAAAACAGCCCGCAGGTCATAACCTTCGGCTGTCGGCTCAACATATATGAATCAGAGGTCATGAAGGGTCATGCGGACAAGGCCGGGCTGAATAATACGGTGATTTTCAACACCTGCGCCGTCACCGCAGAAGCCACCCGCCAGGCCCGGCAGGCCATCCGCCGCACCCGCAAGCAAAATCCCGACAGCCGGATTATCGTCACCGGCTGCGCCGCCCAGATCAGTCCGGAAAAATTTACCGCCATGGAGGAGGTCGATCAGGTTCTCGGCAATCAGGAGAAACTGCAATTTGACAGCTATCGCGATTTCGGCCTCGGCCAGACGGAGAAGCTTAAAGTCAATGATATTATGGCGGTGAAGGAAACCGCCAACCATCTGATTGATGGTTATGCCGAGCGCACCCGGGCCTTTGTCCAGGTGCAGAATGGCTGTGATCATCGCTGCACCTTCTGCATCATCCCCTATGGGCGCGGCAACAGCCGGTCCGTGCCAATGGGCGAGGTCATTACGCAAGTGCAACGATTGGTCGAAAACGGCTATCAGGAGGTGATAATCACCGGGGTTGACATCACCTCCTACGGTCCTGATCTGCCCGGAAATCCGAGCCTCGGCACATTATGCCAGAAGATATTAAAATTTGTTCCGGACCTGAAACGATTACGATTAAGTTCGATAGATTCCATCGAAGCCGATGAAGCGCTTTTCGAAGTCATTACGGAAGAAGAACGATTAATGCCACATCTTCACCTGAGCCTTCAGGCCGGGGATAATATGATATTAAAGCGCATGAAACGCCGCCACAGCCGCGAAGACAGCATAGAATTCTGCCGCCGGGTGCGGGCCGCGCGTCCGGATGTGGTTTTCGGCGCCGATATTATCGCCGGCTTCCCGACCGAGAGTGAGGAGATGTTCCAGAACAGCCTGAAGCTGGTTGAGGAATGCGACCTGACCTATCTTCATGTTTTTCCCTTCAGCCCGCGTCACGGCACCCCGGCGGCAAAGATGCCTGCGGTCGGAAAACAGGTCCGTAAAGAACGGGCCGCACGGCTCAGAGCGTTGGGGGCTGTGCAATTTGACCGCTATATGACCGCACAGATTGGCCAGACAGTCTCTATTCTGGTGGAAAAACAGATAGATAGCGCCGTTATCGGCCATACGCAATATTTTGCCCCGGCAAAAGTTAATGCGGTGATTAATACGGCGATCCCGACGGGAGATATTGTCAGCGCCCGGGTAACAGGCTATGACAACGGCATATTAATTGCGGACCTGGATATTAATGACTGAGCAGCATAGTCCAAAACAGAAAAAAGGCTGGTTTCAGCGCCTGAAAGAAGGCCTGAAGCGCAGCACAGCGGCGCTCGGCGGCGGTATCAGCGATATTTTTGTCAAAAGAAAGCTCGATGCCACGACACTGGAGGAGCTTGAGGATCTGCTGATCATGTCTGACCTCGGCGTGACGGTCAGCCATGCGGTCTGTGACAGGCTGGCCAAAAGCCGCTTTAACCGGGAAATATCCCCCGAGGAGGTACAACAGGCGCTCGCCGCCGAAGTCGCCGGAATATTGAGGCCCGTCGCCCGGCCCCTCACCATCGGGGACGACCACAGGCCGTATATTATCCTGATGGTCGGGGTCAACGGTTCCGGCAAGACCACAACCATCGGCAAGCTGGCGAAAAAATTTCTCGGCGAAGGAAAATCAGTGATGCTGGCGGCGGGCGACACATTCCGCGCAGCGGCGATAGAGCAGCTTCAGGTTTGGGGCAAACGCAATAATGTGCCGGTTATTTCGGGCAAAATCGGCGGAGATGCGGCGGGGCTGGTCTATGACGCAGTACAACAGGCAACAGAACATAATAGCGACATATTATTGATTGATACTGCCGGGCGCTTACAGAATAAAGACCATCTTATGGCGGAGCTTGCCAAAATTATCCGGGTGATTAAAAAACAGGACCCCTCTGCCCCCCATTCGACCCTGCTGGTGCTGGATGCCACCACCGGGCAGAATGCGGTGCTGCAGGCCGGGGTTTTTCTGCGCGCCGCAGAGGTGACGGGGCTGATCATGACCAAGCTTGACGGCACGGCAAAGGGCGGGGTACTGGTGGCCATTGCCGAGAAATTTGCCCTGCCGATCCATGCCATCGGGGTCGGCGAATCCATAGACGACCTGCAGGCCTTTGATGCAGATGATTTTTCCAGAATGCTGACAGGACTTGAGACATGACCGATACCCAGAAACAACTGCTCAAGCTTTTTATCGAGATGTTTCCGATTATTCTGTTTTTTTACGCCTATGATGCCAAGGATATGGAAAGCGTCTATCTCGCGACCGAGGTTTTCATGGCGGCCATGGCGGTGTCGCTGTTGGCCTCCAAACTGGTATTTGGCAGGATCGGACTTATCCTGTGGATTTCCGGTGGTCTGGTCGGGGTAATGGGCGGGGCGACCATCTATTTCCATAATGCGCTGTTTATCAAGCTGAAACCGACTATCCTCTACAGTTTCTTTGCCCTTTCCCTGCTCGGCGGCATGTATTTCAAGAAATATTTCCTGAAAAATATCTTTGAGGCCGGATTTCCGCCGATGCCGGACGAAGCCTGGCGCAAGCTCACTTTCCGCTTTGGATTATTTTATATTTTCAATGCCATTCTCAATGAGATTATCCATCGGAATTTTTCCTTTGACACCTGGATTGCCACCAAATTATGGCTGTTTATGCCCATGAGCATCCTGTTTATGATGGCCCAAACCCCGATGCTGATGAAATATATGGATGATAAAGAGAGGGAAATAATCCGTCACACCCGGATATCAATAATCTGCCCGGGGCGGCTGTTGGCAGGTTTGCTGCTGTTGCCAAGATTTTCCCGCAGATTGATATTTCGGTCTGTTCCATTGCCCTGACTCCCGGCATTTTGCGCCGTCAGATCATTCTTTAATTTCGCCAGATTATCCGTTTTCAGGCGGGCCTGAAGTTCTCTCAAGGCATTAC
>JALUWZ010000024.1 GCA_027019205.1 Emcibacter sp. | reverse complement strand
TGACAGGATCATGGCAAATCTGACATGCGATACCGATCAATCCGCCCTGAAAGACGCCGACCTGATCGTCGAAGCGGTGTTCGAGGACCTGAAAGTAAAACAGGATCTGTTTAAAAATCTTGAAAATATCGTCCGGCCCGACTGTATCATTGCCTCCAACACCTCGTCTTTCCTGATCGGGGATATTGCCGAAGGGGCAAAATATCCGGAACGGATTGTCGGGGTGCATTATTTCTATCACGCGGCCAAGAACAAGCTGGTCGAGGTCATTCCCGGCCCGCTGACCAACAAGGCTCTGGTTGATGAACTGATGAATTTTTATGCCTATTACGGCAAAATCCCGATCAGGGTCAATGATGCGCCGGGCTTTGCCATCAACCGGTTTTTTGTCCCGTGGCTCAATGAAGGGGCGCGGCTGCTTGAAGAAGGGGTCGGCAGCATAAAATATATTGACGAAGTCGCCCGCAATCTGTTCGGCATCGGCATGGGGCCGTTTGCGCTGATGAATGCCACCGGGGTGCCGATTGCCATGCATGCCGCCGATGGTCTGGCCGGCAAGCTCGGTAATTTTTACGTCCCCTGTCAGATATTGCGCGATCAGGTCGCGACCGGCAATCTGTGGGACGAGGGCAGCACGGCAATCCTCAATGGCGGCAGTAATGATGAAGATGTCATTACCTCGCGCCTGATTGCCTCCGCCCTCGGTATTGCCGCGCAGATGGTTAGCGAAGGGGTGGTTGACGCCACCTCGACCGACCTTGGCAGCCGGGCCGGGCTGCGCTGGCCGGTTGGCCCGTTTGAGCTGATGAACCGGATCGGCGGCGACAAGGTCGGGGCGATGGTGAAAGACCTGTTCACGGCCCATAATATGCCAATGCCGGATTTTGATTTCAGCAGCCCGGTTGAACTTGACTGGGTCGAGGGCGAAAGCCGGGGCGAGAACGGCTTTGTCATCTTCAACCTGCCTGACCGGATGAATGCCCTCGGGGAAATTGTCGTCAGTCAGCTCGACCGGGCCTTTGGCGCCCTTGACCAGAATCCCGCCATCAAACGGATTTTTATTCTCGGACGCGGCAAGGCCTTTGTCGCCGGGGCTGATATTAAATTCTTCCTCGACCGGCTGGCCGAAAAGGATATTGACCATATCCATAAATTTACCGCATATGGCCAGCGGGTTTTAGGGCGGATTGCCGCCTCTGACAAACAGACGATTGCTTTTGTCGATGGATTGACCCTTGGCGGCGGGCTGGAGCTGGCGCTGGCCTGTGACCGGCGTGTTGGCACGAAAAATACCGTGATGGCCTTCCCGGAATGTGGCATTGGCATCTATCCCGGTCTTGGCGGCACCCAGCGCACCCCGCGACTGATCGGCAAGGGACTTGCCAAATATCTGGTGGCAACCGGCGCGTTTCTCGATGCGGATAAAGCATGCAAATATGGCCTGATAGATCAGGTGACAGACCCGCTTTATGACATTCACGATCTGTCGGAAATTGACATTGCCCCGGCACAGTCCGGCAAAGAGGATCAGAGCGAACTGGAAAATCTGTTCGCGGATTTTGATGGAGATTTTCCTGCTGATCACCCGCAGGCAAAAGCCCTGTCGCGCAAGGCACCAATTGCCCTTAAGACCGCGATGAAACTGATTGATGACGGCATGAAGTCATCTCTTGAGGACGGGCTTGAGCTTGAACTTGCCGGATTGCAGGAAATTTTTGCCACCCGTGACGCCGCCCACGGCCTCATGAGTGTTATCAAAGGCTACAAGCCCGAATTTACAGGAGAATAATTCAATGAGCGTATCCCTAAAAGGCTATCATTCCAGCAAAGACGGCATCGGCGTCACGTTCGAGGATATTTATATTATCGACGGCAAACGCACCCCGTTCGGCAAATTCACCGGCAGCCTGTCAACGGTCTCGCCGACCGACCTTGGTATTCATGCCGCAAAGGCGGCGCTTCAGGCAAGCGATATTGACGGCGGCGAGATTGATCAGGTGATTACCGCCAATATCGGTCAGGCCAATTCCGACTGTTTCTTTCTGCCGCGCCATATTGCACTTTACGCCGGGACCCCGCCCGGCATCCCGGCGCTATTGGTCCAGCGTATCTGTGGCTCGGGTGTCGAGCTTCTTGGACAGGCGGCGGAACAGATTGCCGTCGGCAAGGCACAGGTCGTCCTCGGCGTTGGCTGTGAAACCATGAGCCGCTATCCGCTGGTCTCCTATTCCGCCCGGCAGGGTTTCCCGCTGGGCCGCCCGGACTATGTTGACCTGTTATGGGAAGCGTTGAATGATACGGCGGCGGTGCCGATGGGCCGGACCGCCGATAACCTGGCCGAAAAATACACCCTGAGCCGCGAAGAGGTTGATGCCTATGCCTTCCGCAGCCAGAACCGCTATGCGGCGGCCCGGGACGCCGGTTTTTTTGACGGTGAAATTGTCCCGGTCCCGGCAAGAGGCCAGTTTGAACTGGACAATCTGATCACCCGCAAATTCAAATGCGCCAACCGCGACGGGCTGAGTATGGATGAACATCCGCGTCAGACCACCCTTGAGCAGCTGGCCAACCTCAGACCGGTATTCAGCAAGGACGGGCCGACCACGGCGGGCAATGCGTCCGGCATTGTTGACGGCGCGGCGGCTGCGGTCGTCGCCTCCGGTGATTATGTCCGCGCCCATGGCCTGAAGCCGATCGGCAAAATTCGCGGCTTTGCCTCTGCCGGGGTTGATCCGCATTTTATGGGCATCGGCCCGGTTCCGGCCATCCGCAGCATCACCAAAGCGCTCGGCATGACGCCCGGCGATATTGACCGCTACGAGATCAACGAAGCCTTTTCGGCCCAGGTATTGTCCTGCGCCCGCGAACTTGGCCTTGATGAAGAGACATTGAATGTCAATGGCGGGGCGGTGGCTCTCGGCCATCCGCTCGGCGTGACCGGGGTCAGGCTGGCCCATACGGTGCTCAGAACGCTCGCGCGCGATGATAAACAATTCGGGGTTGCCTCGGCCTGTATTGGCGGCGGTCAGGGCATAGCGATGGTGGTAGAGAGATGTTAGAGCGTATGAAAGATAAAATTGCCGTCATCACCGGGGCCGGACAGGGCATCGGGGCCGCCATTGCCCGCCGTCTGGCCCGCGAAGGGGCCAAACTTGTTCTGGTCGATATCAATGAGGACTGCCTGAAAGATATTGCCACGGAACTTGAGTGTGATCTGCTGGCGGTAGCCGCCGATATTTCGAAAAAAGATCAGGTCTTTGCCATGATCGAACAGGCAAAAGATCACTTTGGCACCGTTGATATTCTGGTCAATAATGCCGGGATTATCCGCGATGGCTTCCTTGCCAAAATCAGCGAGGAAAACTGGGACAAGGTGCTGGAGGTTAATCTGAAAGGTCCGTTTCTGTGCTGTCAGGCCGTGTTCGAGACCATGAAGGCGCAGAATAGCGGCAAGATCGTCAATATCGTCTCGCGCGCCTGGCTCGGCAATATCGGCCAGAGCAATTATTCGGCAAGCAAAGGCGGGCTGGTCAGCCTGACCCGTACTCTGGCCCTTGAACTGGCGCGATTTCAGATTAACGTCAATGCGGTGGCTCCGGGCCTGATTGAAACGCCAATGACCCGCAGTATGCCCGAAGAGGCGCGGGCAAGATTGCTCAGGATGCAACCGACCGGCAAGATGGGCACGGTTGACGATATTGCTGCCGCCGTTGCCTTCCTCTCGTCCGGGGACGCGACCTTTATCACCGGGCAGGTCATTCATGTTGACGGCGGCAAAAGCTGCGGGTTGTTATCGCTATGAAACTCGTCACCCTCACCATAAACGGGCTGGAGCAATGCAAGGCCATAGCGCCCAACATGACCCTGCTTGACTTTCTCCGCGAGGAGATGAACCTTACCGGCACCAAGAATGGCTGTGACAGCGGTGAATGCGGCTGTTGCACTGTCATGGTTGACGGCAAA
>JALUWZ010000023.1 GCA_027019205.1 Emcibacter sp. | reverse complement strand
GATGTGATCAAATTATTAATTCTGATCGGGACATAACATGACACAAAAATTATTCTGTTTTGGTCAGGGCTATAGCGCCCAGGCCCTTGTCCGGCATCTGCACCGGCAGGAGGAGGGCAGTTGGCAGGTCGGCGGAACATCGCGCACGGGCGGGGAAAATTTCCTGTTTGACGGCACCCGGCCCATGGCAGACGCGGCAACACGCCTTGGCGATGTGACCCATATGCTGATTTCCATAGCCCCGCAGGCGACGGGTGACCCGGTGCTGAAATTTCACGGCAGGGATATTGCACAGCTCAAAAATCTGCAATGGCTCGGCTATTTGTCAACCACCGGTATTTATGGCGACCGGGGGGGGGACTGGGTCGATGATAACGCCGCCCCCGCGCCGACCTCGGACCGGGGACGACAGAGACTTGAGGCGGAGCGCGGCTGGCTTCAGTTATTTCATGATCATGGCCTTCCGGTACATATTTTCCGGCTTGGCAGTATTTACGGGCCGGGGCGCGGGCATCTTGCCAACCTGGTTTCGGGCCGGGTGACGACTGTCCTCAGGACAGATCATTTCTTCTCGCGCATACATGTGGATGATCTCGCACAGGCGCTTATGGCCTCAATTGCGGCCCCTTGTCCGGGGCGGAGCTATAATGTGGTTGATGACAGACCGGCCCCGAGCCATGAGGTGCTGGATTATATCTGCGACCTGCTGGGCCGTCCTCATTTGCCCCGGACGGAGACCCGGGAGATGTCGGCGATGATGAAAAGCTTTTACGGGGAAAACAAGCGGGTGGATAATGGGCGACTGACACGGGAACTGGGTATTTCGCTCAAATACCCAACCTATAAAGAAGGGTTCTCGCATCTGGTGAGAACCCTTCCCTGAAACAGGTTATCCCGGTTATTTTTTAAATTTTACTTCCTGAAGAAGGATGCCGCCGTTTAATGTACGCAAGGCGCCACGGTCGACGGTGGCCTGAGCTGCTTTACTCAAAGACCCCTGAAGTTTTTTGGTCATTTTGTCCATATAGTCATCACTCCGGTCAAATGTTGCCCAGTTCTTGTATTCTACCATCAGAACCAGATTGGATTCGCCCTTGCGGGGCGAGGCGACATTCATGATTTTATAGGATAATATATCGCCGGATTTCATACCGGCTTCCATGCCCTTGCGCCAGAGGCTATTAAGATCAGCCAGATAGTCATTATACTTCCCCGGTTTTGTTTTGGCGAAGGATACAGCCCATACAGAGCCTTTTTCATAAACCCTCTCTGCGGACAGCGCAGATGTTGACATAAAACCGATACCCATAAAAACAGCTGCAACAATACTCAATAAATATCTCGACATAGTCTCTCTCCTTATTAAGTTGACTTAAATTTCAGTGATTCATAGAATAATAAGAATATATGAATATTCAAATATTATCAACTATTTAATAAGTTAACTATTCCGGGGAATTTTCAGGCAAGGCCGAAAGCGCGGACTGGAAAGCTTCCCATCCCTTCGACCTTGACCGGGACCGCAAAGAATTTGAAGGCTGTATCCGGCAGATCCCGCAGACGGGTCATATGTTCGACGATTGGAATGTCTGCACCAAGCAGAATAGTATGGACCGGGCGCGTACTGGCGGTTGTATCATCAATATTATGGGAATCAATCCCGACAAGTATTGCGCCATGGTCGCGCAGATATTCTGCTGCCGCTCCGGTCAGGCAGGGGAAGTCCTCAAAATACTGATCGGTTGCCCAATGGTCGGACCAGTCGGTGCGAATCAGAACCGCCTTGCCCCTGACATCACGCCCTGAAAGATGCGCCGGGGTAATCTGCTGTACCCCGGCCCCGACATTAATGACCACGCCGTCGAGATTAGCGAGGCTGGACAGATCAAGCTCCGACAGGTCCCGGCCATCCTCAAACCGGTGAAAGGGCGCGTCCAGATAGGTGCCGGTATTGGCCACCATATCAAGGCGGCCAATCTGGAACGAGGTGCCGTCGGCATATATCTCTTTTGACGCCTCCCGGTTGAGGAAATCGCAGATAACCGGGGCGGGCAGTCCTTTATAGGTAATCATGCCATGCCGGATCACATGGCTGACATCAATCAGCCTTTGGCTGGTTTTTTTCATAGGTTGAAAGCTCCTTGACCTGTTGGCACAGGCGTTTCAGGTCGGCATTGGCCGACAGGCGGTGGTCGCCGCCCTTGACATAGGTGATCACCACATCATCGCCGGTCAGCCGGTCACATATCCTGCGGGCGGTGTCGGGCGGGACGTCAGGGTCCCGCAGGCCCTGTATCAGCCGTACCGGACAGTCAAGATCAATATCCCTGTTCAGCAACAGATGGTCGTTGCCTTCCCGTAGCAGCTTCAGGGTCATGGGGTAGGGGTCGCCATCATCATAATCGCACGGCTCGTAATAGATGCCGTCCTTCTCAAGCGTGGCCTTCACCTCGTCGGAATAGCGGTCCCAGCACAGCTCTCGGGTGAAATCCGGCGCGGCAGCGAGGCCGATAAAGCCCTTTACCCGGTCTTTTCTGGCCACGGCGCACAGCAACCCGATCCAGCCGCCCATGCTGGAGCCGACCAGAACAAGGTCGCCTTCTGTCAGCTGATCAATTATTGCCAGGGCATCATCGCGCCAGTCGCCGATCGTGCCGTCAGTAAAGTCGCCGGATGACTTGCCGTGGCCTGAATAGTCAAAACGCACATAAGCCTGTCCCTGCTCCGCACAATATTTTTCCAGCGTGAGCGCCTTTGTCCCTTCCATATCAGACATGAAACCGGGGAAAAAGACCACCGTTGGTCCATTGCCTTCCAGCTTGTTACAGGCCAGCTTGCGACCCTGACAGATGATATATTTCATATATTTACCCCGTGTTTGGACAACGGTGACTTGACAGGCAGATTTTTCCTTATAATGTCACCGGTAAATAACTAGCATAGCCACAAGTGCAAAAACAGAAAAATGAGCAAACAGATGAAGGAAAATATCACCCTGACCCTGCCGGACGGCAGCAAGCGCAGCTATCCGGGACCGGTGAGCGGAAGCCAGCTTGCCGCAGATATCGGGCCGGGTCTGGCCAGGGCCGCAATTATCATCATGGTGAATGGTGAGGAATGGGACCTGAGTCGGGAAATAGAGCAGGATTCGGATGTCGCCATTGTCACTCTCCGCGACGAGGCCGCCCTGGATATTCTGCGCCATGATGCGGCCCATATTCTGGCCGAGGCGGTCAAGGGGTTATGGCCTGACGTGCAGGTGACTATCGGCCCGTCAATCGAAAACGGTTTTTACTATGATTTTGCTCGCAAGGAGCCATTTACCATTGATGATCTTGAGGTTATCGAGCGTCGAATGGTTGAGATTATCGAGCGCGACGAAGCCATCAGCCGCAGTGAAATGGACCGGGACGCGGCGGTCAAATTTTTCCGTGACATGGGTGAAAACTATAAGGCCGAACTGATTGCCGCCATTCCCGAAGGCCAGACCATCACCCTCTATAAGCAAGGTGATTTTATTGACCTGTGCCGGGGGCCGCATCTGCCCTCGACCGGTAAACTCGGTAAAGACACCTTCAAGCTGATGAAGGTTGCCGGGGCCTATTGGCGCGGCGACAGCAATAACGAGATGCTGCAACGGATTTACGGCACCGCATGGCGGACGAAGAAGGAACTGAAAGCCTATCTCGTGCGGCTTGAAGAGGCCGAGAAGCGTGACCATCGCAAGCTGGGCCGTGAAATGAAGCTGTTCCATTTTCAGGAAGAGGCCGCCGGCATGCCCTTCTGGCACCCCCATGGCTGGACAATCTATCAACAGGTTGAGGCCTATATCCGCCGCAAACAAAAGAAATACGGCTATCAGGAAATCAATACCCCACAGCTGGTTGACCGGATATTGTGGGAAAAATCCGGCCATGCCGATAAATTTCACGAACATATGTACACCACCGAATCCGACAACCGGGTCTTTGCCCTGAAACCAATGAACTGCCCGTGCCATGTT
>JALUWZ010000022.1 GCA_027019205.1 Emcibacter sp. | reverse complement strand
AATGGCCCTGATGGCGGTGCGCCGGGTCCGGGCAGCCAATAAAGGCATTGAGGGATTCAAGCCGGTGGACCAGCCCCTCCTCAATCAGAAAATCAAGCGCCCGGTAGATGGTGGGCGGGGCCGCCCGTTTTCTGCCGTCCCGGCTCAGCATATCCAGAAGCTCATAGGCGCTGACCGGGCTATGGCTGTTCCATACCAGTTCGAGAACCTTGCGCCGCAGCGGGGTAAAGCGGGTCTCGCGCCGGGTACAGATATCACGCGCCGCGCTCAGGGCATCTTCGATACATTTGTCATGGTCATGAACAGGTGACGGCATTATCATTGTTTCTTTTTGTGATATGTTATATCTTTTTATCAGGCTGATATTGGCCTTGTTTTGATAAATTTACAAGCCCCGTTGAGTGAGAAGCTTATGAAAATGCCGACTTTTACCCCTGTTCCGGATGAAATTATCACGGCGAGCCTGAAACAGATGGCATTTTCGGCGCAGGGCCTGATCCCGGCCATTGCCCAGCAGCAGGACACGGGCGAGGTGCTGATGATGGCGTGGATGACGGCAGACTCAATTCGTGAAACCCTGACCACGGGCCGGGTATGCTATTGGTCGCGGTCGCGAAAATCCCTGTGGCGCAAGGGCGAAACCTCCGGTCAGATACAGAGCCTGCGGCATTTCCGCTATGACTGTGACCGCGACACTATATTATTGCTGGTTGATCAGCAGGGGGTGGCCTGTCACACCGGGCGACGCAACTGCTTTTTCAATGAAATTACGGCAAACGGCCTTGAAATCATCAGCGCAGCGGAAATTGACCCGGCCCGGCTCTATGGTGAAAAGAAGCCATAAACTCTCCAGACTATTGATAAGCCCCTGTTACACGACATATTCGTCATCCCCGACTTGATCGGGGATCCAGCCAATGATCTGTTCATAACATTTTGGGTAACAGAATAGGGTTGCAGGATTCTGGATTACCGCCTCTGCGGTAATGACGACATAATTATATCCGGAGACCCGTAATTATGGCTTTGTCAGCAGCGTGAAGCAATAAAAGGCTCGACATTCAGGCGATAAATTAATAAACAGGGGCCATGCGGGTGTGGTTCAATGGTAGAACGAGAGCTTCCCAAGCTTTAGACGAGGGTTCGATTCCCTTCACCCGCTCCATAGAATATGCAAAAATATTACAAAAATCTCCACTATTTTCAGTATCGTTTACCATACTTTATTGTTGACCAGCAGATTAAAAGTATGGTAAACGATACTGAAAATAAATTTGGTATCGAAAGTAATATTATGGCTGGGCTAAGATATGGCATTGTCACCTTTAAAGGTGAACGCGCAGGCGTGTTGTCTGAGCGCGCAAATGGCGGAACAGAGTTTGTCTATGATCCTGGTGCACCAGAAATAGCCTGTGCATTACCGCGCGCACAGGATAGTCATGTCTATAAGGCAGGGGTTCATCCGGCTTTTGCTCATTTGGCGCCAGAAGGATGGCTGCGTGACAGGCAGAACGCAGTAGCGGATACGGAAGCCGAAGATGACTTCGGGCTGTTGCTGGCATTCGGAGCAGATTGTATCGGTGCCATCGGCATAGAAGACCCGGAGGGTCGTGTCCGACCAGACCTGCTCAAAGAATTTGATGCGGAAACGGCGGCAATTGCCACAGGTCACAGAACGATTTCCGGCGTACAGGCAAAGATACTCTGCCAGAAGGATGGTCGGGCTTATGTGCCTGCGACCAAAGATGGTCCAGCGCCCTATATCGCAAAATATGCCCGCGATGATCTGCCGGGTCTGGTCTGCAATGAAGAATTCAGTCTGGGGCTGACAAGAATAGTTTTACCAGAGGATGAGGTGGTGATGTGTGAGCGCGCCTTTGTGCGTACGATTGGTCCGGCGGCTTTGTTGGTGGAACGTTTTGATCGGGTAGGGGATGAAAAGCTGCGCTGTGAGGATTTCGCGCAGATACTGGGACATGCCCCGGGACGAGACAGAAAAAATAAATATAACGTGGGATATGGGGCGCTGTCAGAAGCGCTGGAATATTCTGACAAGAAACTGATTGATGCTTATCGTGTGTTTAAACGTCTTGTTGCCTTTGTGCTGATTGGCAACACAGATTGCCATCTGAAAAACTGGAGCCTGTATGAACAGGATGGTGGCCTGAGGCTATCGCCCATTTACGATGTGCTGAATAGCTATATATATGGCGGGCAAGGCTATAGTACGGCATTTGGCCTGCTGGTGGATGGCAACAAGGTTCAGTGGGATCGATATGACCGGGACCTGTTGATCCGCCTGGGCGGTCAACTGGGGCTGACAGCCAGAGCCATCAGGCGCAGTTTTGATGAAATACTGTCTACAAAGGCTGCCTTTGAGGCGAAGATTGCGGAAGACCTGCCACTGGATGAAGGCCGCAGCTATCAATACCGTGCGTCAATCAGGCAAAAATGGGAGCAGATTTATGGATGATTCTAATCAAATGATTAAACTTCCTGACCTGAAAATTCTGGGGAATGCGGTGCGTCTGACACGCAAAGCCGAAGGTTTGTCACAAAAAAAACTTGCTGATCTTGTTGGCTGTTCGCATGTAGCCATTCTTAATCTGGAAAAAGGGACCGGCAGTGTCAAGCTGGCAACGGCGTGGCGTATTCTGGCGGCTCTGGGGATGGTGGGGCCAATATAGGCAGAATATTATTCTCGGGCGGCGTTCAGAATTTTGAAAGCACCCGATATTTTTTCCTGCCTCTCCAGCTCGTCAAGGACCTCTTCCCCCGCTCCAGCCCCTAACCCATGGCGCTTTGCAGGGATTTCAGATCCGGCAGCAGGTCGAGCAGGGTCAGGGTGATGACCTCCATCAGCCGCCGGGCATTTACCGGGCCGGCAAAGTCGGTCAGGACAGTCATCTGTATATCACTGTTGACTGACAGGGAATAATCCCCCCTCAAAAACAGGGGAGAAAATATTTCCAACAGTTTTTTGCGGCGGATTTTATCCTCGGCACTGAAGGGAATATGGCCAAGTCCCGCCACCAGATTGAGCGAGAAATGCGTGTCTTTCCCGGCGGGTAATATCTGTCCGGCAAAGTCGATATTCTGCCAGATAAAGTGAAATCTGGCAGGAATATCAATGCCTTCGCCGGTGATCTGCCGGGCGATATCATCAAGTATATGCCCGAGGTCCGGCAGGCCAGTGTCCTGCATATGACCGGTATCTTGCTGTTGTTCCACGGCGGGCACTTCTGTTTCCTGTTCTGATTGATGTTGGAGGGAATATTATGACGAGAGGCTTAAAATACTGTAAATAATTTCCCATATCAGTATAGTTATATAACATTTCAGGGAGGAATTATGCGCCATAACCATTCGGCCCGTCCGGAATCAGCCAACGATTCCGAAAGCGGGGATCACGAAAATCACTGGAAAACCGTAAAGGCCCTGTTGCCCTATATCTGGATGAAGGGGCGCTGGGACCTGCGGAGCCGGGTTATTCTGGCAATGGTTTTTCTGGTCGCGGCAAAGCTGATCGGGATTTATGTGCCGTTTCTGTTCAAGGATGCGGTTGACATGCTGACGCCGGGCCTCAAACCGGATGTCAGGACGGTCGCCGTGACCCTGCCGCTGGCGCTTATCCTCGGCTATGGCCTCTCGCGGGTCCTCAGCCTGTTTTTCGGTCAGGTGCGGGATGCGGTATTCGCCAAAGTCGGTCAGAATGCCCTGCGCAAAATTGCCCTCAGCACTTTTCGCCATCTGCATGGCCTGTCGCTGAGATTTCATATGGAGCGCAAGACTGGCGGACTCAGCCGGGTGATCGAACGCGGCACCAAGGGCATTGATTTCCTGCTGCGCTTCATGCTGTTCAATATCCTGCCGACCCTGCTGGAGATTATCCTGATCACGGTGGTTTTCTGGACTAAATTCGGGATTTATTACGCGCTGGTGACCTCGGTCTGTCTGATCAGCTATATTTTCTTTACGATAAATATCACTGACTGGCGGATAAAATTTCGCCGGGAGATGAACCGTCAGGATATTGAGGCCAATAGCAAGGCCATTGACAGCCTGCTTAATTTTGAAACCGTAAAATATTTCACCAATGAGGAGCATGAGGCCAGGCGCTACGATATGGCCCTCGCCCGCTATGAACAGGCATCTGTCCGCAGCCAGACCTCCCTCGCCCTGCTTAATGTCGGGCAGAATATCATTATTTCATCCGGACTGGTGATAGTGTTGCTGATGGCGGCACAGGGAGTGATTGACGGGCGCTTTACCATCGGCGAATTTGTTCTGGTCAATTCGCTGCTGATCCAGATTTACATGCCGCTTAATTTCCTCGGCATGGTGTATCGGGAGATCAAGCAGTCGCTGGTTGATATGGAAAATATGTTTGCCGTTATCCGCAAAAAATCCGATGTGATTGACCTGCCGGATGCCGCGCCACTGAAAGTGGACGGCGGTGAGGTGGAATTCAGGAATGTCTCTTTTCACTATGCTGAAGACCGGCCTATTCTGAAGAATATCTCCTTTAAGGTTGCTGCCGGGACGACGACGGCGATTGTCGGGGCCAGCGGTGCCGGAAAATCGACCATTTCGCGCATATTGTTTCGCTTTTATAATATTTCCGCCGGACAGATTCTGATTGACGGTCAGGATATTGCCAAAGTCAATCAGCAAAGCCTGCGTCGCGAGATCGGCGTTGTCCCGCAGGATACGGTGCTGTTCAATGATACCATTCGCTATAATATCCGCTATGGCCGCCCGGACGCCAGCGCGGAGGAGCTTGAGGATGCCGCCCGCCATGCCCAGATCCATAAATTCATTATGGACCTGCCCGATAAATATGACAGCGAGGTCGGCGAGCGCGGCCTTAAATTATCCGGCGGGGAAAAGCAGCGGGTCGCCATTGCCCGGACCATTCTGAAAAATCCGTCCATTCTGGTGCTGGATGAGGCGACGTCTGCCCTTGACAGCCATACGGAAATGGATATTCAGCAGGCGCTGGAGGAAATATCCAGAAGCCGGACAACCATTGTCATTGCCCACCGGCTGTCAACCATTGTCACGGCAGATGAGATCATTGTGCTGGAGGCCGGTGAAATTATTGAACGCGGCACCCATGAGGCGCTGTTAAAAAGTCGCGGGGCCTATTATAATATGTGGCAGAAACAGAAGGAAGCAACCGAGGTCATGCAAAAGCTGGTGGAACTGGATGAATTTAACCCCGAATTCGAGAAAAAGATTTGATGCGGCTTACGGTCTGGCTTACATATAATATATGAACAACAGACGGGACAGGATTATGAATAATTTACCGCCGATATTAAGTTATTTCCATCGCGAGGGCCATAAATTCATTCTGGGCTTTGGTGCGGTCACGTTGCTGTTCTATCTTCTGGGGATGGACCTTCCCGGGGTGCTCGGGCTTATACTGACCATCTGGTGCGCCTATTTCTTTCGCGACCCCGAACGGGTTACCCCGGTCAAGGAGGGTCTGGTGGTCAGCCCGGCAGATGGTGTTGTCCAGTCCGTGACCGAGGCCGTGCCGCCCGGCGAACTCGATCTTGGCGATGCCCCCCGCACCCGGGTCAGCATTTTCATGAATGTTTTTGATGTCCATGTGAACCGTATCCCCATAGACGGCACAATCGTCAGGCAGGTCTATACCCCGGGCAAATTCTTCAATGCCTCGCTGGAGAAAGCCAGTGTTGACAATGAACGTCACGCCCTGCTGCTGAAAAGCGGCTCGGGCCGGGAATATGCCTTTGTCCAGATTGCCGGTCTGATTGCCCGGCGCATCCTGTGCTGGGCCGAGGACGGGCAGGAATATAAGGCAGGCGAGCGTTTCGGCCTGATCCGTTTTGGCAGCCGGGTGGATATCTATCTGCCCAAGGGGGTTCACGCCCTGGTCTGTGTCGGGCAGCGCGCGGTGGCCGGGGAAACGGTCATAGCCAACGAAAAAACCAGGGAACTGGACCGCGCAGGCGAAATCCGTTAAAAGATACTCTTTCGAAACGAATCCGGGATCTGTTGAGCTTTGAATAAACGACATATTTTTCCCCTGCGCAGTCTGGTGCCGAATACGATTACCGTGCTGGCCATATGCGCCGGCATGTCGGCAATCCGCTTTGCCATTCTTGGCCGTTATGAGGCCGCAGTGCTGGCGATTTTGATTGCCGGGGTGCTGGACGGGCTGGACGGGCGGATGGCCCGGCTGCTCAAGGGGGCGTCGAAATTCGGCGCGGAACTTGATTCGCTGTCGGATATTGTCAGTTTCGGCGTGGCCCCGGCGGTTATCATGTATAGCTGGACGCTCAGGGATGTGAAGGGGGTCGGCTGGCTGCTCGCGCTGATCTTTACCATCTCGATGGCCCTCAGGCTGGCGCGCTTCAATACCATGAGTCAGGATGAGGAGGTTAATCTTGAGGAAAAAAGAGATTATTTCGCCGGTATTCCGGCTCCGGCCTCGGCGGCACTGGCCCTGTGGCCGATGATTCTCAATTTTCTGACCGGGAGTGAATTTTTCAGAAATCCGGTATTTTGCGTGGTCTATATCGGGCTGATTGCCACCCTGACCGTGAGCAATGTGCCAACTTTTTCTTTCAAAAAATTAAGCATAAAGCGGGAATATGTCCTGTTTTACCTGCTCGGCATCGCCATATTCGCCACCCTTCTGGTGACCCAGATATGGGCAACCATGTCGGTGGTCGGATTGCTTTATATCCTGACAATTCCCCTGGCAATCATCAGCCACAGGCGCAGATACGGCCCGGTCTCCCCGCCGCCGGATGATGGCTCCGGGCCGGATTCAGACGGGCAATAATAAATTCATCTTGCACTCTTGTCATTCTAAACGTATGTTTTAAACAGTATGTGGGCTTTGGGGTAATTTCTGTAAAGTAAAAGATAATGACCGGTAAAATACCAGTGAAGCAGCCAGTGAAACAGAATGCCAGGGAGAGAATTCTTGATGTCTCTGAAAAATTATTTGCCAATGGAAGTTTTGCCAGTGTTTCCGTGCGCTCTGTTACCGCAGCGGCGGGGGTAAACCTGTCGGCGGTCAATTACTATTTCGGCTCCAAACAGGGCCTGTTTCAGGCGGTCTATATTCGCCGGGCAACATTGATGAATCACGAACGGCTGCGGCTGCTGTATGAGACAGCGGAAAAAGCGCGGGCCGAGGGGCGGGATGTCTCCCTCAGGGAATTGATCGGTGCCATGCTGACGCCACCGATTTTCTGGCTCTGTGAAGAAAAACCCGGTTTTTCGCTCTATATCCGTTTTCTCGCCCGGGCCTATCTTGAGGAAGCCAGCGATATGGATCATGTCCTGCGTCAGGAAGTCGATGTTTTCGACAAATTCCTGCCCTATTTCCGGAAAATAAAACCCGGCCTCAGTGAGAAGGATATCTACTGGCGCATTCATTTCATGATGGGGGTCATGCATCATACCATCAATCATCTGCACCGGATCAGTCTGTTGTCCCACAAATCCTGCAAATCGGAAACAGCGGCCCAAACCCGTGACCGGCTGGTTGATTTTTGCTGTGACGGATTCTGAGGCTATTGAATATTTGGCAAAGCGACAGATAATCAGAATATAATTTCATCAGGCGCGGGATGTGTGAAAGCGGGCGGTTTTTTTTACTAAAAGACTTTATTTTTCCGCGATCGCAGGGTTAGTATCCTTTTTTTGCATTTATCAAAAACATCACAGGGATATAGGGAAAATATCATGATCGGAAAAACGGGTTTACTGGTGCTGGCACTGACAGTTGCGGGTTGCAAGGCGGATGTGGATATAACCACCGACAAGGCCCCGACAGCAGCGGAAGCCAGAACCTTTGTCGCGGCAGTGGAAAAGGATCTGGCGAAAAAGAGCGTTTTTGCCGCCCGTACCGAATGGGTCAACGCCAATTTTATCACCGAAGACACCGATGCCATGGCCGCCAAGGTCAGTGCGGACATGACGGCGTTACAGGTGAAATATGCCGATGAGGCGAGAAAATTCAATGACCTGAAACTTGCCCCGGACCTGCGGCGCAAGCTTGACATGATCAAGCTCGGGGTCAATCTGCCGTCCCCCAACAATAAAAAAGATAATGAGGAACTGGCAAAAATAAATGCCAGCCTCGGCAGCCTCTATTCAACCGGACGCGACCCGAAGGGCCGGACGCTCGGGCAACTGACAAAGATTATGGCGACATCGCGCGACCCGAAAGAATTGCGTGCGGCATGGACCGGCTGGCGCACCATATCACCGGTGATGCGGGACAAATATGCCCGCATGGTCGAGATCGCCAACAAGGGGGCCAAAGAACTGGGCTATCCCGATGTCGGCTATATGTGGCGCTCGAACTATGATATGCCCGCCGATGATTTTCGGGCCGAGGCCGACCGGTTGTGGCAGCAGGTAAAGCCGCTTTATGTCGCACTGCAATGTCATGTCCGGGCGAAGCTCAACGAGAAATACGGTGATAAAATTGTGCCGCTCGACAAGCCAATCCCGGCGGACCTGCTTGGCAATATGTGGGCGCAGTCATGGGAGAATATCTATGACCTGGTCGCCCCCGCGAACAGCAATATCGGCTATGACCTGACCGATCTTCTGGTCAAGGCGGGGTATGATGAGAAGAAAATGGTCAAATCAGGCGAGAATTTCTTTACCTCGCTCGGCTTTGCACCACTGCCGGAAAGCTTCTGGCAGCGTTCGCTGATCACCAAGCCCCGGGACCGCGAGGTGGTCTGCCATGCCAGCGCCTGGGATATTGACAACAAGGATGATATCCGCATCAAGATGTGCACCACCATCACCGCCGAGGATTTCCGGACCATTCATCACGAGCTTGGCCATAATTTTTACCAGCGCGCCTACAAGGATCAGGATTTCCTGTTTGAGAACGGGGCCAATGGCGGCTTTCACGAGGCGATCGGCGATACCATCGCACTCAGCATCACCCCGGATTATCTTAAACAGATCGGTCTGCTCGACAAGGTGCCAAGCGCCGACGGTGATCTTGGTCTGTTGATGGAGAAGGCGCTGGAAAAGGTTGCCTTCCTGCCATTTGGCCTGATGATGGACCAGTGGCGCTGGCAGGTATTTGACGGGGAGCTGACGCCTGCAACCTATAATGAAGGCTGGTGGAAACTCCGGGAGAAATATCAGGGCGTGCGCGCCCCGGTTGCCCGTCCCGCCGATGCCTTTGATCCGGGGGCCAAATTCCACATCCCCTATAATGTGTCCTACACGCGCTATTTTATCGCCCATATCCTGCAGTTCCAGTTCCAGAAAGCCGCCTGCGAGATGGCCGGATATCAGGGACCGCTGCATCGCTGTACTATTTATAACAACAAGGAAGTCGGTAAAAAATTCAAGGCGATGCTGGAAATGGGTGCAAGCAAGCCGTGGCCCGACGCGCTTGAGGCCTTTACCGGGGTGCGCAAAATGGACGGCAGTGCGGTGCTCGAATATTTCGCCCCGCTGAAAAAATGGCTCGACGAGCAGAATAAAGACCGCCAGTGCGGCTGGTAAGGGAAGCCTGGCCCACGCCTGTCATCCTCGTGGCCCACACCTGTCATCCTCGGGCTTGACCCGGGGATCCATGTTCGGGGCAGGTCATGGCAAGCGGGGAAAGGGACCCCGGCGCGCAGGCCGGGGTGACATGTGATTATTTATCATCACTTTCTGAAATCGACATCGGATTCTGCGGCGAAATAGCTGAAGATGGTGAAGACGGCGGTGTTTTGTTTCAGGGCGTCCGGGTCCACTTTGTCCAGCGTGTCATTTTCCGTATGGTGCCAGTCGAAATAGGCCATGCCGTCCGGGCTGAAATTAACCGCCGGCATCCCGGCCTTGCCGAGGGCGCTCATGTCCGATTGCCCTTTGGCATCATTTTTCGGGCTGAGGGCCACGCCGAGCGGGGCGAGCAGGTCTGCAAGCTCGCGGATATTATTCAGGGCCGACGGGCCGACCCCCGGAATCATCCGGTAAATCCGCCCGGTGCCAAAATCCCATTCGGCACCGATCATGTGGTTTTTCATTTCATCCTTGTGGGTTTTGACATATTGGGTGACGCCAATCAGGCCTTCTTCCTCGGCCCCGAACAGAATCACCCGGATGGTGCGTTTGGGCCGTTCCGGCAGCGCGGCGATATAATGGGCGGCGGCAAGGGTCACCGACACCCCGATGCCATCATCCACCGCCCCGGTACCGACGTCCCAGCTGTCGAGATGGGCACCAAGAACCACATATTGGTCAGGATGGCTGCGGCCAGTGACTTCGCCGATAACATTGGCAGTTATGACCGGGACGTCGTCACGGCGTTTTGTGGTGAGTTTGAGGAAAATCTCCACCGGTTTACTGCGCCCGATCTGGCGTGAGAGCATATCGGCGTCCGGGGGTGACAGGGCGGCAGCAGGAATCCGCGCAATCCCCTCCTGATAATCCAGCATTCCGGTATGACCGAGTCGGTTATGATCGGTGCCGACAGAGCGGATAATCAGCGCCAGCGCCCCCTTTTTCGCCGCGACACTCGGCCCCGCGACCCGGCTCATGACTGCCGGGCCATATCCCGACCCGTCAATTTTGCGCTGCATATGGAAAGAGACAAAGGCGATCTTGCCTTTCAGACTGCCGGGGGCGGCGGCCTTGAGCGCGGCAAAATCCTTGAATTCCACCACCTCGGCCCTGATACCGTCCTTCGGGGTGCCGACACTGCCGCCAAGGGCAATCGCCACCATCTTCTGCGGATATGGTGCGACAACCCGGGCTTCTGCCGTCCCCCGTGTCCATGAGGTATGAGTGACCTTCTCGGTCCAGACCTTGTCGAAGCCAAGCTGCTTCATTTTGGCTACTGCCCAGGGGATGCTGCGCCGGTTGCCCTCGGTGCCGACTCTGCGCGCGCCGACCTCGGTGCTGAGGGATTCATCAATCTCAAAGGCAAGGTTTGAGGTGAGCGCGGTCTGTTCAAGCTTCTTGATCTGTTGCATATCCTGATCAGAAAGAGAGGCGGCGGCAACCGGCCCGGCTGCACTGAATATCAGGATCAAGAATTGATATAAGGCCGTTTTCAGGTAAGTCATAAATATTATCCCATAGTATAAAATTATGCTGTAGTTTTATCCAGCGGCGGGCGGAAAGCAATATGATTTTACATCTAAAGGAATATTACCCAAAAATATTGCAACGCAGCATCTTGCCATGCGCCGCAATAAAATATATAAACATGTTACAAAAATGACCTGTATTTGGAAATAATGTATCAGAAACAGTGAGGAAACCGCCGAATGATAGCCGAAACCCGCCCCCGCCGCAGTGTTTTATATATGCCCGGTTCCAATCCGCGCGCCCTGGAAAAAGCAAAAACCCTTGCGGCGGACGGCCTTATTCTTGACCTTGAGGATGCGGTGGCGGTTGCGGCCAAGCCGGACGCCCGCGCCCTTGTCTGTGATGCGGTGAAGGATGGCGGCTACGGGGCGCGGGAAGTGATTATCCGCATTAACAGTCTGGACAGCCCGTGGGGGCGGGATGATCTGAAAGCCGCCTGTGACGCTGCCCCGGATGCCATTCTGCTGCCCAAGGTCGAGAGTGCGGCCATGGTTCAGGACGTGGCGCGGCTGATGAAAGAGTATGGCGCGCCGGACAAGACCAGAATCTGGTGCATGATGGAAACACCGCGCGCGATGTTGACGGCGGCGGAGATTGCCGCAAGCTCGGATCGACTCGCCTGTTTTGTCATGGGCACCAGCGATCTGGTCAAGGATTTGCACGCCCATCATACCGAGATGCGCCTGCCGGTGGTAACCAGCCTTGGCCTGTGCCTGCTGGCGGCCCGGGCGGAAAATATTGATATTCTCGACGGAGTCTATCTTGATCTGAATGACGATGACGGTTTCCGGGCCAGCTGCCGTCAGGGGCTGGAATTCGGTTTTGACGGCAAGACCCTGATTCACCCGAAACAGCTTGACGGGGCCAATGAGGTTTTTGCCCCTTCGCCGTCCGATCTGGAATTTGCCGGGCGCATTATTGCCGCCTTTGCCGAGGCCCGGGCCGGGGGACAGGGCGTGGTGCTGGTCGATGGCAAGCTGATCGAAAATCTGCATGTGGATAATGCCCGCCGACTGGTGGCATTATCTGAGGCTATCAAGGCGATGGAGGCATAAATGAGCAAGAGTTTCAAAGGTAATTTTTTCGAGGATTTCTCCCTCGGGCAGGTCATTAATCATGCGACCCCGCGCACCGTCACGACCGGCGATGTCAGCCTCTATTCGGCGCTTTACGGCATGCGTTTTGCCTTGCAGTCTTCGGATGTCTTTGCCGGAAATTGCGGTCTTGAGCGCTCACCGGTCGATGATCTGCTGGTGTTTCATATCATCTTTGGCAAAACGGTGCCGGATATTTCGATCAACGCGGTGGCCAATCTGGGCTATGCCGAATGCCGGTTCCTCACGCCGGTCTATGCCGGGGATACCCTGTCCGCCACGAGCCGGGTCATCGGCCTGAAGCAAAATTCGAACGGGCGCACCGGCAATGTTTATGTGCGTACATCCGGCCTGAACCAGCGGGGCGAGGTGGTTCTGGACTATGTGCGCTGGGTGATGGTTAACAAGCGTGATGTCAACAGCCCGGCGGTGGAAACGGTCATTCCGGACCTTGCCCCGGTGGTCGCGCCGGAGAATCTTGTGGTGCCGGAAAACCTCCATTACCGCGATTATGACAGCAGCCTTGCCGGGTCGGGGTATTTCTGGGAGGATTACAGCATCGGCGAAAGAATCAATCATGTTGACGGCATGACCATCGAGGCCGCTGACCATATGCTGGCGACCCGGTTATATCAGAATACCGCCAGGGTTCATTTCAATCTCCATGCGATGAAGGACGGCAGGCTGGGTGAGCGGATTGTTTATGGCGGCCATATTATTTCACTGGCCCGGGCGTTAAGCTTTAACGGTCTGGCCAATGCCCAGAATATTCTGGCGATCAATTCAGGTCGTCATGTCAATCCGGCGATTGCCGGGGATACCATTACCGCATGGTCAGAGATTCTCGACAAGGCGGAAATCCCGGGGAAGAGCGACCTTGCGGCACTCAGATGCCGGTTGGTGGCGCTGAAAGACAAGACAGCGGATGATTTTACCGCCAGAATAGATGACGGTAAATATGACCCGGCAGTTCTTCTGGATATGGATGTCTGGTTGCTCCTTCCGAAAAGGGACGCGTAGCAGGATATGGCGTATATCCATATGAAAATCCTTGCGCTCGGCAGGCAATCGTTTTAAGAAAAGATTCAGTCGGTATTTTTACAGCGCATAATTTTTACGAGAGGGAGTAGCAGATGGCAATCACAAAGCGGCCAACATCGCCGCATCTCCAGATATATAAATGGGGCGGACATATGCTTCTGTCCATATTGCACCGGGCAACGGGTGTGGCGCTCGGGGCCGGGACATTGCTTCTGGTCTGGTGGCTGGTGGCGCTGGCGACCGGCCCGGATGATTATGCCCTGTTTCAGACCTATATGCGCAGCATTGTCGGCAAGATTGTCCTGTTGGGCTTTACCGCTGCCCTGATGCTTCATTTGTGCAACGGTATCCGCCATCTGTTCTGGGACAAGGGGCTGGGGCTGGATGTTGAAACAACGCAACGGACCAATATTCTGGTATTTCTGGGAATGATTATCCTGACCCTTCTTTCCTGGGCCATCGGCTACGGTCTGGTACAGGGAGTGTGACGATGGATATGAGAACACCAATTAGCAAGGTTCGCGGTCTTGGCTCTGCCAAAAGCGGCACGGGACATGTCTGGATGCAACGGGTAACGGCGGTGGCGCTGGTGCCGCTGGTGATCTGGTTTGTCGCCTCGGTCGTCCAGATGACCACGGCGGATTATTTTACCGTCCGGGCCTGGCTCGCCTCGCCGGTGTCGGCGATCCTGATGATTCTGTTTATCGTCGCCGGATTATATCATTTGCGGCTTGGGTTGCAGGTGATTGTCGAGGATTATATCCACACCCGGGGGATGAAGGTCGCCCTTGAGCTTCTGATATTATACGGTTGCATCATCATTACGGTTGCGGCCATTTTTTCAATTTTAAAAATTGCATTGTAAGGTCTGGATAACATGAGCAAAATATATGAAATAACAGATCACAAATTCGATGCCATCGTTGTTGGTGCCGGGGGTGCCGGTTTGCGGGCCGCGTTCGGCATGGCGGAAAAGGGCCTGAAAACCGCCTGTATTTCCAAGGTATTCCCGACAAGATCACATACAGTGGCGGCCCAGGGTGGTATTGCCGCGAGCCTCGGCAATCTGGGCAAGGACAGCTGGCAATGGCATATGTATGACACGGTCAAGGGGTCCGACTGGCTCGGTGATCAGGATGCGATTGAATTTATGGTGCGGCGCGCGCCCGAGGCGGTCTATGAGCTGGAACATTTCGGCCTGCCATTTTCGCGTACGGAAAAGGGCGAGATTTATCAGCGGCCTTTCGGCGGCCATATGAGCGATTTTGGCAAGACGCCGGTGCCACGGGCCTGTGCGGCGGCGGACCGGACCGGTCATGCAATGCTCCATACCCTGTACCAGCAGTCGCTCAAACATGATACGAGCTTTTTTGTCGAATATTTCGTCCTTGACCTGATTATGGTTGACGGCGAATGTTGCGGGGTGATGGCGCTTAACATGAATGACGGGACGCTGCACCGTTTTCACGCCAATATTACCGTACTGGCGACCGGCGGTTACGGACGGATTTATTTCTCCTGCACCTCGGCCCATACCTGTACCGGTGACGGTGGCGGGATGATTTTGCGGGCTGGTCTGCCCTTGCAGGATATGGAATTTGTCCAGTTCCACCCGACCGGCATTTATGGTGCCGGGATGCTGATTACCGAAGGGGCGCGCGGTGAGGGCGGCTATCTGGTCAATTCCGAGGGCGAACGCTTTATGGAACGTTACGCGCCGTCGGCCAAGGACCTCGCCTCCCGCGATGTGGTAAGCCGCGCCATGACGGTTGAAATCCGCGAGGGCCGTGGTGTCGGCCCGCGCAAGGATCATATCTTCCTCCATCTCAATCACCTGCCGGCGGAAATGCTGGCCGAACGGCTGCCGGGGATTTCCGAATCCTCACGTATCTTTGCCGGGGTTGATGTGACGAAGGAACCGATTCCCGTATTGCCGACCGCTCATTATTGCATGGGCGGCATTCCGACCAATTACCGTGGCGAGGTTCTCTGTCCAAAAGACGGCAATCCGGATGCGGTGGTGCCGGGCCTGATGGCGGCGGGCGAGGCGGCGAGCGTTTCGGTCCACGGGGCCAACCGGCTGGGTTGTAACTCATTGCTCGATATTGTGGTCTTTGGCCGTTCCGCAGCGGAAACGGCGGCGGAACTTCTGGCCGGGGGTCAGGAATTGAAGGCACTGCCCAAGGATGCCGGGGAAGAGTCCCTCGCACGGCTTGATAAATATCGCAATGCCAGCGGCGGGACGACGACCGCCTCGCTGCGCCTTGAAATGCAGCATAGCATGCAGAGCAAGGCCCCGGTCTTCCGCACCGGTGAAGGGCTTCAGGAAGGCCATGACGAGCTGGCTGAACATTGGCAGAAGATGGATGACCTTCATGTATCTGATCATTCGCTGGTCTGGAACAGTGACCTTGTCGAGACGCTGGAGCTTGACAATCTGATGCGGCAGTCGCTGGTCACCATGGAAGGCGCTCTGCAACGGCTGGAAAGCCGTGGGGCGCATGCGCGGGAGGATTATCCGGACCGCCATGACAAGGAATGGATGAAACACACCCTTGCCACCGTTGATGACAAGGGGAAAGTCACCCTCGATTATCGACCGGTCCACAGCTATACCCTGACCGATGACATCGACTATATTGAACCAAAAAAACGCGTATATTAAGGGATAAGGACCAAGAGATGGCTGAATTCAGACTTCCGGCAAATTCCACGGTAAAAAAGGGAAAATATTTCAAGGCCGACGGCGCGACCAATATCCGTAAATATAATATCTATCGCTGGAATGAAGATGACGGGGAAAACCCGCGTCTTGATACCTTCGAGATTGATATGGATAATTGCGGCCCGATGGTGCTGCATGCGCTGATCAAGATCAAGGACGAGATTGACCCGACCCTGACCTTCCGCCGCTCATGCCGCGAGGGGGTCTGTGGCTCCTGTGCGATGAATATTGACGGCACCAATACCCTGGCCTGTACCAAGGGCATGGACGAAATCAAGGGCGATATTAATATCTATCCGCTGCCCCACTTGCCAGTGGTCAAGGACCTTGTGCCGGATCTCACTAATTTTTACGCGCAATATACCTCGATCAAACCATGGCTACAGACCGAAAGTGTCACACCGAATGGCAAGGAACGGCTGCAAAGCGAAGAAGACCGGGCCAAGCTCGACGGATTATATGAATGTGTGATGTGTGCGAGCTGCTCAACCAGCTGCCCGAGCTATTGGTGGAACAGCGATAAATATCTTGGACCTGCCGTGCTGCTTCAGGCCTATCGCTGGCTGATTGACAGCCGCGACGAACATACCGGGGAGCGGCTTGATGACCTTGAGGACCCGTTCCGACTCTATCGCTGCCACACGATCATGAACTGCACCAACACCTGCCCCAAGGGCCTGAACCCGGCCAAAGCCATCGCCGAGATTAAAAAGATGATGATGGAGCGTCAGGGGTAAAAATAACAATCAAACACATGAAAAGAGCGGCCCGCTGGAGCCGCTCTTTTTTTTGGGTCTTTTCTTCGACTTATTTTTTTGTCCGGCGACGTCTGCTGAAGCCGATACCGGCAAGGCCAAGACCAAGCAGGGCAAGTGTTCCAGGTTCCGGAACCCCTGTAGGTGGTGGAGGCGGAGGAGGCGGCGGCTGGTTTATCCCCGCATTACCGGAGACATAAAATGTTGCCAGGAAAATATTATCGTCATTGGTTGGATTGTTGGTCCGGACATTAATTGTCGTGTCGCCGGCAGAGACATATGGTTTAAGATTATAACGCTCATGATCATTGGCATAGCTTGGCAATAAAGCAGACAGCGGATCGTTGAATCCCCCGACCGTAATAAGATTACCGTTACGGCATGAGCCGGACTGACCATCGTCAAAATTACCGGCATTATTGGTTATGGTCGTCCCGTTTACACTTACAGTTGAGCTTTGATTATTACAGCTGAATCCGATACCCAGAGCCATTTCAGCGAAAAATCCCGGATCTGTCGGATCAAGGGGGTCGGCAAAGTTAATGGCAAAACTATCTCCGCCTGCATCGGAAAAACCATCAAGAACCCCGACCGTGGCCGTCGGCAGGGTCGGGTTGCTGTAGACCACAACCAGTGCCTCACCATCCTGTCCGGAATTCGTGCTGGATTCAGAAATGCCGAAGTCATAAACCCCCCCGGGACCGGCATCAATGGTTGATTTTATCAGGCTCGTTACATCGGCGCGGGCTGATGTCAGGCCACAACAGGTTGATGTATTTGGAACCGCAGGGCCAAAGGTAATTGCGCTGCCGTTAAAGGTCACGCCACCGATTGTGTTGCTGTTGCCCGAGGTGTATAAATAGGCCTTTTCAACGATCGATCCAACGGGAACACTGGCAGAGATTATGCCAGGGTCCGTGGTTTTGCTGCCAAAGCCATCACTGGAAACACCCACATTGCCGTTGAAGGAGTCGAGTAGAACCAGACTGGCCTGAGCCGTATTCGCCCCGAGCGCCATGGCCGAGATCACCAGTAAACTCGCCGTCGTTGATTTTAATGTATATAAAGTTTTCATAACTTGTCCTCATTATATTTTATTTATGACCGTATTCCGGTCCTGTGGAGAAACTACTCAAAACTACAATATTCGCATTGTTAACAAGCAACAACTATGCCAAAAGGAGTAAAAGGCATAAGTCCCAAATGGTTATAAATTGTAACTTGCCAATATCGGGGCGAAATGAGGATAAATATACCTTTATGCGGCACTCCGGCACCGCAACTGTAAAGAATCCTGACAGTTTTTTACGCCAATATAAGAGGCAACAGGCCATAAATATTAAAAAATTCTTATATTATAATTAGTTAACATATTATTATGTCATAAAAAAACTGTAAAATATTCCGACTCTTTGGATAAATTGAGTGTAAAAGGCCTGTTTTGGCGGGGAAAATTTTAAATAGACATTTACGGCATGATAAATTTTGCCTATGTCTATATTTTTATGATTTGCGGGTAACAAAATATTTTGTCGGATCTTTTGAAGCGATATGACCGGATGCTGGCGGCGGGGGAGTTGAAGCCGGATGCAGGGCAGAAGCGGATTCTGGAAAACCTGCATCGACTTCAGGATATTCTGATCGGTTATGAAGACAGGATGGTGGTAAAAGACAGTTTCCTCAGCCGTCTGTTCAGTGGCCGCCGCAGGCCGGATTTCCCCAAAGGCCTTTATATCCACGGTGATGTCGGGCGTGGCAAGTCGATGGTGATGGATATGTTTTTCGAGTCCGCCCCGATAAAGAGAAAACGCCGGGTGCATTTCCATGCTTTCATGCTGGAAATTCACCGGGCGATGCATGACTGGCGCTATATGGGTAATGCTGAACGGGTCAGATTATACGGCTCGGATATTGATGATCCAATTCCACCGCTCGCCGCAAGGATCGCCGCCGACAGTCTGCTTCTGTGTTTTGATGAGTTTCATATCAGTGATGTGACCGATGCCATGATTCTTGGCCGCCTGTTTCAAAATCTGATTGACTGCGGGGTGGTGATGGTGCTGACATCAAACCGGCCACCGGATGATCTGTATCTCGACGGCCTGAACCGGGATTTGTTCCTGCCGTCAATCGATATGATCAAGGAAAAGCTTGAGATTCTGAGCCTGAACGGGCCGGTTGATTACCGGATGGAACGGATGCAGGGGATCAGGGTTTATTATCATCCGCTCGGGGAGGTGGCGACAGAAGCGCTGTCCAAAGCCTTCTGGCGGCTGACTGACCATGAGGTCGCGGACCGTTCGCAGGTCGGGCCGGAGGAGTTGCCGGTACAGGGCCGGACAATCCATGTGCCGATCGCCGACCGGGGCGTTGCGGTATTTTCTTTCAAAAAACTATGTGCAGCGGCTCTGGGGGCGGCGGATTATCTGGAAATTGCCTGGCATTATCATACGGTGATTCTGGTCGGGATTCCCCGTCTCGGGCCGGAAATGAGGAATGAAGCCAAACGTTTTGCCACCCTGATTGATGTGCTATACGAGAATAACGTCAAATTTCTCTGCTGTGCCGAGGTGGCGCCGGAGGCGCTTTATCCGGAGGGGCCGGGGGAATTTGAATTCCAGCGCACCGTTTCGCGCCTGATTGAAATGCAAAGTCAGGCCTATCTCGCCAAAGGTCACGCGGTTTGATATTGCGATTTGTTGGGCAAAAAATAATAGAAATTGTTGCACCTCCAGCCAAATCGCGCTACATCACATGGGAACATATACCCGCCGGCCAGGACGGAAACAGAAAGCCGGTTTTCATAACCAATTCAGGAGTTAATTCATCATGGCACGTAAAAAAATTGCATTGATCGGCGGCGGCCAGATCGGCGGCACACTGGCCCATCTTGCGGGACTGAAAGAGCTGGGAGATGTGGTGATCTTTGACATCGCCGAAGGCCTGCCCCAGGGCAAGGCCCTTGACCTGTCCCAGTCCTCAACCGTCGAAGGTTATGACGCCGACATATCCGGCGCCAATGATTATACCGCGATCAAGGGGGCTGACGTTGTCATTGTTACAGCGGGCGTACCGCGCAAACCGGGCATGAGCCGGGATGATCTTCTGGGGATCAACCTCAAGGTCATGAAATCAGTTGGTGAAGGCATCCGCGACAACGCACCGGATGCCTTTGTTATTTGTATCACCAATCCGCTGGATGTGATGGTATGGGCGCTGCAGAAATTTTCCGGGCTGCCGGAAAGAAAGATTGTCGGCATGGCCGGGGTTCTCGATTCCGCCCGTTTCAAGCTGTTTCTGGCCGAAGAGATGAATGTATCGGTTGATGATGTCAATGCCTTTGTCCTTGGCGGTCATGGCGACACGATGGTGCCGCTGGCGCGCTATTCAACGGTTGCCGGAATTCCGGTTCCCGATCTGGTGGAAATGGGCTGGATCACCCAGGAAAAGCTCGAACAGATTATTCAGCGCACCCGGGACGGCGGGGCGGAAATCGTTGGCCTGCTGAAAACCGGGTCGGCCTATTACGCCCCGGCGACGGCGGCCATTGCCATGGCGGAATCCTACCTGAAAGACAAACGCCGTCTGATGCCCTGCGCGGTACATCTTGACGGCGAGTATGGGGTTGACGGTATTTATGTTGGTGTGCCGGTGCTGATTGGCGAAAACGGGGTTGAGAAAATCGTTGAGATCAGCCTCAATGATGATGAAAAGGCCGGTTTTGACAAATCGGTTGCTGCGGTTCGGGGATTGATTGAGGCGGTCAGAGCAATTGATCCGTCGCTGGTATGATTTTGGCTTGAATTTTTGACATTTTATGACAAAGGATAGAAACATATGAATATCCATGAATATCAGGCAAAAAGCCTGTTAAAGGAATTCGGCGCCCCGGTATCCCGGGGAGGGGTGGCCTATACTGCCCAGGAAGCGGAACAGATTGCCAAGGAAATTGGCGGCCCTGTCTGGGTGGTCAAGGCACAGATTCACGCCGGGGGACGCGGCAAGGGCGGCGGCGTCAAGGTGGTTAAATCCATCGCCGACGTCAAAAAGATTGCCGGGGAAATGATCGGCATGACGCTGGTCACCCATCAGACCGGCCCCGAAGGCAAGGAAGTCAAGCGGGTTTATATCGAGGATGGCTGTGATATTGCCAATGAGCTTTATGTCAGCATTCTGGTTGATCGCGGGTCAAGCCGGATAGCCATCATGGCGTCATCC
>JALUWZ010000021.1 GCA_027019205.1 Emcibacter sp. | reverse complement strand
TGAATGTCAAGTATAACCTTGGCCTCCAGCCCGTGTCCGGCCCCCTGATAGGCTATGGTTGAATCGGCATAACGGTCAGAGATAACCCATGTCCCCTGTGCCAGAGCCGGACGGACTGTCCGGTTCAGATGATCAACCCGGGCGGCATAAAAAAGCAGGACTTCAGTCATCGGGTCCCATTTATCGGGGCTGCCGGTCACCAGAAGCTTGCGGATTTCCTCGGCCCCCGGCGCCCCGCCCGGCTCCCGGGTCAGAATAACCCTGATACCCTGATCCTCAAGATAATCCCGTAACAGGCGGGCCTGAGTCGATTTGCCGACCCCCTCCCCGCCCTCAAGGCTTATGAATTTTCCGGTCAATTCTGCCGGGGCAAAACTATTCTTATTCACCATTCTTATTCACCGGCGGACGACCCCATCAGCAGATAATTAAAGGCGGCTTTCAGGCGGCTCACCCCGCCCAATTTCGGAATATCCTTCCCGGCGACCAGCGGTATGGACAGCGGGTCCATGTCGCGGGCTGTAATTTCGAGGGTGGCCACAGGTTGTCCCTTGACTATCGGGGCCGGAATTGGCCCGGTATAGACAATTTTGACCTTCATCCTGCGGCGATCCTGACGGCTTATTGACAGGATGACATCCTTTGTCACCACCAGGGGCAGTTTGCCGCTTTTGCCAAGCCAGACATTGGCGCTGTCCACCGTGTCACCGGCCTTGAACAGGGGGTAAACACTGAAATCCCTGAACCCGTGATTTAACAGCCGTTCAGATTCGCGGGCGCGGGCGCGGTTGCTTTTAAGACCATTCAGCACAAGTATCAGGCGGCGGCCTTTCTGTACTGCCGAGGCAACAACCCCGTAACCGCCCTTTTCGGTATGACCGGTTTTCAGGCCGTCAGCGGAAGGCATGCTGTAGAGAATTGGATTGCGGTTGGTTTGCGATATATCATTGAACGTAAATTTCTTGATCTTGAACAGCGGATAATATTCCGGAAATTCTGTTATAATTCTCTGAGCCAGTGTGGCCAGATCGCGGGCAGACATGTAATGCTGTGGATCGGGCCAGCCATTAACATTGGCAAAATGGGAATTGGTCAGCCCCATTTCCTGTGCCTTTTCATTGGCAAGTTCGACGAAGGCTTCCTCAGACCCCGCGATGCCTTCTGCGAGGACGGCACAGGCGTCATTGCCGGACTGGACAATAACCCCGTGCAACAAATCACTCACCGTCACCTTCTGCCCGGCTTTCAGGAACATGGTTGACCCCTGCAGGCGCCATTTGCGCCAGACAGGCTCGCTGACCTCGAATTTATCATCCAGCAGGATATTCCCGTCCCGCAATCTTTCAAAGGTCAGGTAAATCGTCATCAGTTTGCTCATCGAGGATGGCGGCATTTGGGCATCGGCATCATGTTCGAACAAAACCGCGCCTGTTGATGCCTCGATCATGATGGCTTCTTTTGCCTCTGTCCTGATTGCTGCCGCCTGTATCCGGGCGGATGCCACAAGGAGCAAAGACAATCCCAGAATAATTTTCACTATGTTATTTTTCATCACTGTAATTTCTGACCTGATTAATTATTTATAATCCCGAACGATATGCGCCGTATTGTGACCCAATGACAATATTCTGCCAAGTATAATTTCAGCTAATTCCACTGTGGACTGCGGACCGACCCGGACACGATAGAGTTTTTGGCCATTAATATCCACCCTGTCAATTTTTGCGCTACTGATATGCTTAACAGAATCAACTATTTTCAGGGCATTTTGCTCATCGGCAAAGGCCCCGACCTGAATATATATTTTTTTGTCCGGCTTTTCTGCGGGAAGAATATGGCTTTCAACAGGTTCGGGACTCTGGCGCAACTCTGTCACCTGCACCACGGGCGCGGTATGGGGCGGCGGCTGTTTGCTGTCTTGCCTGCTGGCCTGAATCTGTGGTGGCAGCTGGCCCTTGGGTCCGGTCACGGCCTGAACCCGGACCCTTGTCACGCCTTTTTTCTCAAACCCGAGCAATTGGGCCGCGCGTCGCGACACATCAATCAGCCGGTTACCGACAAAAGGCCCGCGATCATTGATTTTCAGGATCAACCAGCGGCCATTTTCCAGATTGGTCACCCGGACATAGCTCGGCATCGGCAATGTGGTATGCGCCGCCGTCAGGTCATTCATGTTAAACACATCGCCATTCGCCGTCCTGCGCCCGTGAAATTGTGACCCGTACCATGAGGCAAGGCCCGTCTTGTCATAATGCGGGTCATAAACCGGACGATAGGTTTTTCCGGCAACTTTATAGGGTTTGCCAACCTTATAGGCCGGGCTGGCCGGGGAGGATATTTTATAATTCTGCAATGAGGAGCTACAGGCCGCAAGGCTGGCGCAAAAGCCGAGGATGAGCAGATTGCGCAAAATAGTCATTTCAGCTTCTCCGCCAGCAGGCTGACGCCAAGGGCATAGAAATTCGAACAGTTATAGCTCAGAATAGCCCGGAAATTCGGATATGTCAGATAGGCTGGCCCCCCTTTACCCGCCGGCATCACCAATGATGCGACAAAATCCGGATCGGTAACCTTGGGCAGGTCCTGGCCGTAAATGGTTCTGACCCCGAGCTTTTGCCATTCCGCCAGCGTAAGCCGTCTGCTGTGGTCCTTGAGGGCGCGGCGACAGGTCTTGACTTTTCCGGTCTGTTTAACCTTGTCCCACAGGGCGTCAATATCCTCTGGCAGCGTGACCTCGCGCCCCCAGGTCCGGTTCTGCTGCCAGCCATGTTTTTTCAGATAGTTGGCGATAGAGGCAAAGACATCGCCGGTATCATTCCAGATATCCTTCCTGCCATCGCCGTCAAAATCATAGGCATAGGCAAAGAAGCTCGACGGCATAAACTGCCCCTGCCCCATCGCCCCGGCCCATGAACCTTTAAAATCCTTCACGCCCACATGACCCTGTTCCAGAATGGTCAGCGCCTTGATCAGCTCACTGCGAAAATACCGGGGGCGACGGGTGTCATAGGCCAGTGTCGCCAGCGAGCGGATGACATTATAGCCGCCGGAAAAACTGCCGAAATTAGTCTCCATGCCCCAGATACCGGCAATAAAGCGCGGCTGCACGCCGATTTTTGTCGAAACATCCCGCAGAATCCCGGAATTTTCGGCAATTTTCTCGCGTCCGCGTTTTACACGGGCCGGGCTGATCCTTCTGGTAATATACTGGTCATAGGTCTGGGTAAATTCCGGCTGGTGGCGGTCAAAATCAATAACTTTGGGATTTGGCGTCACCCCGGCGAAGGCCTGGGCGAATGTCTGATCGGAAACCCCGGCGGCGCGCGCCTCTTTTTCAAGATCAATCAGCCAGTCAGAAAAGGATTGGGAATTATCGGCAATAATCTTTGCTGATGGTTTTCCCGCAGCAAATACAATGACTTGCGGAATATAGAAGAAAAATATTACGGCCAGAATAATGCTTTTGATCACGCCTGTTAACCCTTTTAAACACAGCCGACATTTACGCCGGCTGTTATAATGTCGATAAATGAGGGCAATATAAAGGCATTTTTTAGGACCGCCTAGTTAAATTTCTTGACCTGTCCGGGGCGATCGGCTAAATCCTGTGCTCAGACATATCCAACCCGGCTATCCCGCATATGGAGAGGTGGCAGAGCGGTTGAATGCACCGGTCTTGAAAACCGGCGTGGGTGCAAGCCCATCGTGGGTTCGAATCCCACCCTCTCCGCCACTTTCCCGGGATTTCAACAAGTCAATCCTTTCAACTTTTATATCACTTGACTAGAAAGCATAACTCACACCCGCGCCGAATTGGCGGCCTTTGGGCAGGGTGATCAGGAAGGCGCGGGACATAAAGCGGGTCGAGGCGTCAAAGAAGCGCGTCACATCAGCGGGGGTTCTGTTGTCGAACAGATTTTTGACATATATATCAAAACGCACATCCTGCCATTCAAGGCCCGTGCTGATGTTGACCTTTGTGACAGCCCCGATAATGGCGAGATTATGAACCTGGACAAAACGGCTCGATTTATAATTCAGATCGCCCTGCAGAAAGAAATCCATGCCGTCCCGGACCGGCGTGGTAAAGCGT
>JALUWZ010000020.1 GCA_027019205.1 Emcibacter sp. | reverse complement strand
AAGAATGGATAACATCATTTGCCGTGACAATCATCCGCACCGTTTTATTAACCGGCACCACAATATGATTATCCGTGGCCAGCAGGCGCGGCAGCCCGGCGGCGGCATCTTCCTTATCGCTTAAAATATTGGCATCAAAGGAGAAATCACCATTATCCGGATACTCATATGTCCAGTACCACTGATTGCCGATCGCCTTGACCGTCACATCGGCCTCGGGCACGACATCCTCAAGATAAAGCAGTTTGAAGGACGGTACGGCAATCGCCAGCAGAATGATTATGGGAAATATGGTCCAGACAACTTCCAGCAAGGTATTATGAGTTGTCTTTGAAGGTACCGGATTGGCCCTGGCATTGAATTTGATCGCGATATAAATTATCATAACCGCTACAAAAAGGCCGATACCAAAACACATAACCAGCAGGCCGTCATGAAATTTGACGATGTCCCGCATGACCTGCGTTGCTGGCTGCATAAAGTTTAACTGCCCCGGTTCGGCCCGGTAAATACCGTTGGCCATGGCAATGGCCGCGCCGGAAAAAAACGTAACCACAAACACGGTCACCATAGTGATTATTTTAATGATAGACATATCCGTCCTACCCCTTAAATCCATACATGAATCAAGAAACAGTCGCATTATTCGAGTATTTTTTTTGGTTCCACCCCGAAAAAAACGACAATTTCGAATCTTATAGCTATAAAATTGATCCAGCTCAAGGGCGTATTATCCAATCTATTTAACTAAATTAGCATTGACATATGTCAATCCTTTCGTCTGTAACGATTTTTTGCGGTTATTTTTTTTCTGGTCCGGAGGAAAAGTCAGCGATACGATCTATTCCTGCGGTCGTTCTTGCAAAAACAGCCCCCGGTCGTTTATAGTCGGGTCCATACTACATGAACTGTCATATTAAAGCTTTTTTGGAAATCCTGCCCCGATGAATAATATTAAAGATTCAGATTCGTATTTTTTTCTTGAATCAGAACTGGACTCCTTGCTGGACTCTGGCCGCACCCAGCGCATTGTTGACGAATCCCTGCACGGGATGGATGACGGGGAGCTTTATCTGCAATATGCCCGGTCTGAAAGCTTTTCCTTTGATGATGGCCGTCTGAAATCTGCAGCGAGCGATACCTCAAGAGGATTCGGCCTGCGCAGTGTTCAGGGCGAGGTCAGCGGCTATGCCCATTCCTCAGACCTGAGCGAGGCAGCCCTGCGCCGCGCCAGTGAAACCGTAAAATCAATTAAATCCGGCAAACCGGCGACCCTCGCCATCCCGCCGAGAGGCACCAACAAAAAACTCTATGACACAGAAGACCCCCTGCCCGGCATGGCATTTCGCGACAAGATCAGCCTGCTTGAAAATATCGACAGCTATGCCCGCGCCCGCGACCCGAAAGTCTGTCAGGTCAGCAGCTCCATCACCGGCGAATGGCAAACCATAGAGATCATCCGCCCCGGCGGCCACCGGGTGCGTGATATTCGCCCGCTGGTCCGGCTCAATGTCAGTGTCGTTGTCAGGGACGGAGAGCGCATGGAAAGCGGTTATCAGGGGGCGGGCGGACGTTATGGCTACACCCAACTGCTCACGGAAGAAAACTGGCAGGCCCAGGTTGACGAGGCCCTGCGGCAGGCCATGGTCAATCTCGATTCTGTTGCGGCCCCTGCGGGCGAGATGGATGTGGTACTTGGCCCCGGCTGGCCCGGCGTGCTGCTCCATGAGGCGATCGGTCACGGGCTGGAGGGCGATTTTAACCGCAAGGGCACCTCTGCCTTCGCCGGATTGATGGGGGAGAGGATCGCGGCAAAGGGCGTTACCGTCGTTGATAACGGGGCGATGGATAGCCGCCGTGGCAGCCTGACCTTTGATGATGAAGGCACCCCGACAAATTGTACAACATTGATTGAGGACGGTGTACTTGTCGGCTATATGCAGGACCGGATGAACGCCCGGCTGATGGGGGTGGAGGCCACGGGCAATGGCCGCCGCCAAAGCTATGCCTACCAGCCGCAGCCCCGCATGACCAATACCTATATGCTGGCCGGGAAAGACGACCCACGGGAGATTATCGAAGGGGTGAAGGACGGCCTCTATGCGGTCAATTTCGGCGGCGGCCAGGTTGACATCACCAATGGTAAATTTGTCTTCAGCTGTACCGAGGCCTATCTGGTTAAAAACGGCAAGATCGGCGCCCCGGTCAAGGGCGCGACCCTGATTGGCAATGGTGCCGACGTGCTGACCCGGGTTGCCGCGATCGGCAATGACCTTGAACTGGACAGCGGGGTCGGCATCTGCGGCAAGGGCGGCCAGAGCGTCCCCGTCGGTGTCGGCCAGCCGACGCTCAGGATCAATGGCTTGACCGTGGGGGGAACAGATGGCTGATTTCTTTGACGCGCTTGAGCAGAAACATATTGATTTTATCGCGGAACAAAAGATGTTTTTCGTCGCCACCGCGCCGAAAGAGGGCCGTATCAGCCTGTCGCCCAAGGGACTGGACAGTTTCCGTATCATCTCCCCGACCGAGGTCGCATATCTCGATTTTGTCGGCAGCGGCAACGAGACCGCCGCCCACCTGCTTGACGATGGCCGCATCACCATCATGTTCAATAGCTTCAGCCGCAATGCGCTGATCCTGCGGCTCTATGGCCGGGGAAAATCCCATGTGCCGGGCAGTGCGCGGTTTAACGACCTCATGCCCCTGTTTAATGAATGCCTCGGCATCCGCCAGATTTTCACCATCCGGATCGACAGTATCCAGACCTCCTGCGGGTACGGTGTGCCGGTTTATGATCTGGTTGAGGAACGCAAAACCCTCGGCAAATGGTGCGAAAAAAAAGGCGAACAAGGTCTGAGGGACTATTTTGAAGAGAAAAACCGGACAAGCATCGACGGATTGCCAACTATGGAGTAGCAACGGGGTTCTGGATATTATACATATTCATTAATTTTATATTTCAATCAGTAATTTTATATTTCAATCAGTCAGGGCAGGCCTGTTGGCAGGCTGACATACCCCTTAATGAGAATTTTGTAACCTGCTGTGATACAAAGGCCAATTCTGGAGCGGGCGATGAGATTCGAACTCACGACCCTAACCTTGGCAAGGTTATGCTCTACCCCTGAGCTACGCCCGCATTCCAGACTATCAGCCCGCAACAGGGACTGTGCGGCGGATAATAGCCATTACATTGCCAAAATCAAGGGCAATCTAAAAAAAAATCAATTGCTTTTACCCCTGGCCGCAAATGGGCCAATGAATCAATATACCAATGGCGGCAATGATGGTAACTTGTTGCGATTCGACATGATTAATGGATCATTTCGCGCTATACTACGGGCCGGATGATCAGGTTAGGATATTTTTATGCAACAATTCAGCGGGCCGGGTGCAGGCGGCACAGGACCAGACCGGACAATGATCAGGGACGGTGATATGGCGACCTTTATGGCCGATGTCATCGAAAAGTCAACCAGCGTACCGGTACTGGTCTATTTTTACAGCAGCTGGTCAGAAAACTGCAAACAGCTTACCCCTCTTCTGGAAAGAATTGTCACCCGGGCCGCCGGTGCCGTTCATATGGTCCGGATTGATTTCGAAAAAAATCAGCACCTGGCCGCCCAGATGAAAATTCAGTCAGTGCCAACGGTGGTGGCTTTCTCCGGGCAGCGTCCGGTCGATGCTTTTGCCGGAACCAGATCAGAGGCAGAAATTACCGAATTTATCGCCCGTTTCGCGCCCGGGATGCAGCCCTCGCCCACGGAACAGATGATCACCGGTGCCGCAGAGCTGTTTGAAAGCGGCGAGTATAATCAGGCCGGCGAAATATATTCACATATCCTGCAGGCCGAACCGGAAAATATCGCGGCGCTTGCCGGGCTGGCCCAATGCCTGATCAAGCTGGATGACCTGGAAAAGGCTGCAACTGTCCTTGGCAACAGAGAGGATAATCATCCCGCCCTGCAAGCCGCCCGGGCAGCACTGGATATGGCGCAGCAATTTTCCGGTCTGGCGGATGACGCCGGGGCGCTGGAACAGGAAATTCTGGCCGACGGGAATAACCATCAGGCGCGTTTTGATCTGGCGCTGATCCTGTGGGC
>JALUWZ010000019.1 GCA_027019205.1 Emcibacter sp. | reverse complement strand
GACCGGGGAGTGCTGGAGGTTGGCAAAAAAGCCGATTTCGCCCTGTGGGATATAAGCCACCCCGCAGAATTGTCCTACTGGCTCGGCGGCAGGGTTTGCGTCGGGGTCGTCAAGGATGGTGAAGCCACTGCTGTCCCACTTAAGTCGTAAATGAAGCGGCTTAAATCTCTTGTTCATGATATACTGGAGGTGCAAAAAACCTTGTAATATCAAAGAGATTCAAGCCATGACGCTGTTGCATTTTATAGTCAACAGGGGGGGTAAGGTTGCATCACCAGCTGGAAAGCCGGGTTTGGTTTTCCCATCCCCCGCATAAACAGTCCGGAGAATGCGAACCAAAAAGGATAAGGAAACTGTAAGGCATCTGAATAAAGATAAAGAAGGCGGAACCTGTCAATAGAACAGAATCCGCCCTTTAAGATTATTTTATAGTGTAATGCTGGTCAGTTCCGCCGTTTACGGGCAATCCCTAACCCAAATAAGCCAAGACCAAGCAGGGCAAGGGGGGCAGGTTCGGGGACGCTGTTGGTGCCGGCAGAAGGAGTCCGCTGTGCTGTGAGGATAAAGGCATGGGTTTGACCATTGGCATCCACACCGGTGCCAGTGATGTCACCAAAAGAATTAATGCCATTGCCATCAGTTAAAGTAAAAACACCATTCAAGAGATCAATTGGAGAGATCAGATCATTCAGGTCAACCATAATTCCGCTATCCCATAGAAAGGCATGCTTTTGACCCCTTACACTAGCTGTTCCCGTTACCTGACCGTTGGCATTGATGGCTTGTCCCTGGCTCCATGTGCCGCCGTTTAAAGTACCAAGATCAGTCAGGACATTGGTGATGGCATCACTGATAAAGGCATGAAATTGACCAGTGGCTATAGTTGACCTCCCCGTTACCTGACCCCTGTCATTGATTGCATATCCCTCACTAGATGTGCCGCCCAATGTGCCCAGATCGGTGAGACCATTAGTGGCGTCACCTATAAAGGCATGACCGTATGGGGACCTTCTTGTCGTTGACCATCCCGTCACCTGACCATTGTTATTAATACCCCTTCCACCGCTATACATGCCGCCCAATGTGCCCAGATCGGTGAGAATATTGGTAGTGGCATCACTGATAAACGCATGAAGATCAGTAGCTCCAATAGTATTAGAGGTCCCGGTCACCTGACCCCTGTCATTGATGCCATATCCCCAACTATATGTACCACCTAATGTGCCCAGGTCCGTGAGACCATTAGTGGCGTCACCTGTAAAGGCATGCTCTTGAACAGCGCTTGTAACCCCCGTTCCCGCCACCTGACCATTGTTATTAATACCCCTTCCGCTACTATATATTATATCGCCCAATGTACCGAGATCAGAGAGACCATTAGTGGCATCGCCTATAAAGGCATGAGTCATTCTATCGTATGGTGTGCTTGCCTGTCCTGTCACCTGACCATTGTCATTGATGCCATATCCCATACTTTTTGTGCCGCCCAAAGTACCGAGGTCGGTGAGAGTATAGATCGGTACCGCATATGCGGTCACTGACCCCAATGCAGTTGCCGCCAAAACAGCAAAAGCCATTTGGCATGACATTTTCTTAATTTTAAAAACCATGATATGCTTCCCTGTTTAATGAGTATAAAATATTTTAAGTATATAATATAAAAGTTCATGCAAGATTCATGCTAGATGCAAAAAATGGCTCAAATGCTATATTCTTCATATTTTTCTAATATTAAAACCCACTTAAAACTGTAAAGAATAGCTTACAGTTTTTAACCCTGTTTTACACTTTCCCTGAGTTCCAGCCCAAAACTATACCCTGTTTCCAACACCCATCTGAACCTGCGGGGCTTTCCTGTGGATTATAGGGACAAACGACAATATCCCGACAATGGCACTCCGTGCATATGAGGGAATAATTCCATTCCTGTTAACCCCGGCCAACGGGATTAGGCGGGGAGAAACATTCTTTAATAACAACTATATAATTTAATTAGCTAGATATATAGAATGGAGGAGAGTTAGATGTATAGAATGGAGGAGAGGAAGGGATTCGAACCCTCGAGAGCTTGCGCCCAACACGCTTTCCAGGCGTGCGCCTTAAACCACTCGGCCACCTCTCCCCTTTACAGGATTGAGGGGGCAATATACCTATCCTGAAGGGGGATGCAAGCCGTTATTCTGCTTCTGCGGGAATTTTGGCCTTTTGTTCTCAAGAAGTGCTTGACATTGGCGGGTCATTTAACGATAACACACTGTTTTTGAGACTCAGGTTAGGTATAGGATAAGAAAATGGCTGTTCCAAAAAGGAAAATATCACCGCATCGCCGCGGCAACCGTCGCTCGCACGACAGCTTGAGCGTTGATGCCTATGTGGAAGATAACGAAAGCGGTGAATTGCGCCGCCGTCATCATATTGACCTGAGCACAGGGAAATATCGCGGACGGCAGATTCTGGAGCCTAATGATAAATATTAGGCCTCCCTCGGATTTTACTGCATAAAAACCGGCTGGAATTTCCTTGCCGGTTTTTTTGTCGTTAAATGCAGGACAGATGTTTATGGCGAGACTTCATCTGATCTGCGGGCCTGATTATTTTTCAAGCTGCCGCTTGCGAATGCCCAGAAGACGCAGGCTGTATTTCTCGTAAAGTGGTGAAATTGTCCCCTTTCTGACCTTGCGCAGGAAATACCACTCAAAAAGCACTTTCAGCCAGTGGACCCAGCGCCCGCCCCGCATCCATGCCACATTGCGCGGTGGAATTTGCGGTATGGCGACAAAGGCCACCCCGGTATTGCCCATATCGGCCAGACAGATTGCGGCCCATGTCGCCTTGTGGGACGGGGCGCGGCCCTGACAGATATCGGCGATATTATGGGCGGTGGCGGTGACCATGGATTCGATCATATAGCCGGTTTTCGGCACCCCGGTCGGCACCGGCGTTTTCTCCTGCGGGGCGATGGCGACACAGACCCCGACCGCAAAGATATTCTCATAGGCCGGATTCCGCTGATAATCATCAATCAGCACAAAGCCCTTGTCATTGACCAGCCCGTCAATCCCGCATAATGCATCAATCCCGGCGAATGGCGGCAGCATCATGGAATAGGAAAAGGGCAGCTCATGCTGGCATTTCACCTTGCCCGTATCATCATGCTCGGTAACATGCATCAGGTTTTTTTCAATTTTATCGACCCTGGCATTGCAGATCCATTTGATGTCGCGTTTGCGCAGTTCGGCCTCCAGCATGCCTTTGGAGTCGCCGACACCGCCAAGACCAAGATGGCCGATATAGGGTTCCGGCGTCACATAGGTCATCGGCACCTTGTCGCGGATTTTATCCTTTACCAGATCCCGGTGCATAATAAAGGCATGTTCATAGCCCGGCCCGAAACAGGAGGCCCCCTGTACCGCGCCGACAACAATCGGGCCGGGGGATTTCTTGAATTCTGTCCAGGCTTTTCCCGCTTCCACCGCATGATCCACATGACAGACCGACCGGGTATAGCCGTTATGGGGGCCGAGACCCTCAATCTGCTCAAAGGCCAGCCTTGGCCCGGTGGCAATGATCAGGAAATCATAGTCCACGCTGCGGCCATCCACAAGCTCGATACTGTTTTTTTCCGGATGGAGTTTTTTTGCCCCAACCGGGATAAAGTCAATATTCTTGCGTGCCAGATATTTCTCCAGCGGCAGTTCGATCTGATCACGTCGGCGCCAGTTGACGCCAACCCACGGGTTGGACGGGACAAAATGAAATGTCGGGCGGTCGGAGATAACCGTGATCCTGTGCCCGTCATTTCTCTGACAAACAGCGCGCATATCATAGGCCATTGATACCCCGCCGATCCCCCCGCCTAAAATAACAATATGCATTGACATTTTCCCTCTATTCATATTAATATAAATTAAATTAATATATTTTAATATATCAAATAACAGTAAATGTCAATCTTTGAATATGTGATCATATAATGACAAAATTCCAGGATATGGAAAAGGCGCTGGATGTGATGAAAACCCTGAATCATCCGGTCAGGCTAAGCATCCTGTGCAATCTGATCGAGAAAGACGAGATGTCGGCGGGCCGTATCGTTGAGCAGGAAAAGGAGTTGGCAAGTCAGTCCCAGGTATCGCAATATCTCGGTTGGCTGCGGCGTCGCAAATATGTCTCTGTGCGTAAGCAGGGACAGCGGTCCTTTTATCGGATATCGTCGCCGGAAATCCGCGCCCTGATTGAGAAAATGCATGAATTATTCTGTGCGGATAATGATGGTTGTTCGTAAAAACAGGCTGTTATTGAGGAAATTTTATATAATCTGTTGCTGAAACATGTCCGCCGCCTTACATAAGGGAGGCGGGTACTGTCCTGTGCGCGATTTATATTTATCCCCGGGGCGATAATCATTCCGAAGGGAGCTGTCCCTGTCCGGATCGTGGTCCGGTTATTACGGCGCCCACCTGTTTTAACAGGTTCCGGAGGATATAACAAAATTGCGGCAGTGATGGTCCCGCACCATGTAACAAGGCTTTGAGGTTGATGAAACAGCAAAAATCCGTCCTGCGGGATGAAATGAAGGCAGTCCGCAAACGGCTTTACGGGCAGGATAACGGGGCGGCGTCGCGACTGATCGCCGCCAAAATCCTGATGCTGCCGGAAGTCGCCGGGACGGTGCAATATGGCATCCGGGCCAGCCGTAGCGAGCCGCATATTGTCGCCGGTTTCTCGCCCATTCAGACCGAGCCGGACGGGCTGTATATCCTCAAAGCCCTGAGTGCCATTCAATGCCGCTGCGCCCTGCCGGTGATGACAGGCAAGGACAGTCCCCTGACCTTTCGCGAATGGGACCTTGCGGCGGACCTGAAGGACGGGCCGTTCGGCACCAGAGAACCGGCGCCGGAATGGCCCTGTGTCATGCCGGATATTATTCTGGTCCCGCTGCTGGCCTTTGACGGGAACGGTCACCGGCTAGGCTATGGCGGCGGCTATTATGATCGTACCCTTGATATTTACCGGCAAAAAGGCCATTCTTTCACGGCGATCGGCGTCGCCTATGACGGCCAGAAAAGGGACCATGTGCCCCACAACCATCAAGATCAGCCGCTTGATATCATTGTAACTGAACAGGATATGTACCGACCATGAGACTGTTATATCTGGGCGATATTATTGGCCGGGCCGGGCGCACACTGGTGCTGGAAAAACTCCCCGAACTGCGACGGTCCCTGAAACTTGATTTTGTCGTGGTCAATGGCGAGAATGCGGCGTCCGGTTTTGGCATTACCGGGAAAATCTGCAAAGCCTTTCTTGAGGGCGGGGTCGATGTGGTCAGCAGTGGTAATCACATCTGGGACCAGAAGGAAACCAAAACATATATTGCCGGCGAGCCGCGCCTGATCCGTCCGGTAAATTATCCACAGGGCACCCCGGGCCGGGGCAGTGTCATGCTGCAGGACCAGCGCGGACGTAAATTGCTGGTGATCAACGTTATGGGCCAGATTTTCATGAATGCCCTTGATGATCCCTTTGCGGCGGTGGAGAAAGAACTTGGCAAATATCCCCTGGGCCAGGGGGCAAATTTCATTCTGGTTGATATCCACGGGGAGGCAACATCGGAAAAAATGGCGATGGGGCATTTCTGTGATGGCCGGGCGTCACTGGTGGTCGGCTCCCACAGCCATATCCCGACTGCGGATGCGCGGATATTTGACGGCGGCACCGCCTATCAGACCGATGCGGGGATGTGCGGCGATTATAACAGTGTGATCGGTATGGACAAGGCGGAACCGCTGCAACGCTTCACCCGCAAAATCTCCACTGGCCGCTTCACCCCGGCCCTGGGTGAGGCGACCATATGCGGGGTGTTTGTCGAAACCGACGACAAAACCGGCCTTGCCCGTCGCATCGAACCACTCCGGCTCGGCAAATATCTCAAAGAACATATGCCGGAGATGTGAGACAACAGCGTAAAAAAGGCGACCCCACCTCATTTTGTTGTCACCCCGGCCTCCGAGCCGGGGTCCATTTCCCCGCTTGCTCTGTTGCTCCCAAGATGGATTCCAGGTCGATGCCCGGAATGACGAAAAAAGGTGGCTTTGCTACTTCTTTGTTTAGCCCCAATTCTGGATTTAGCGCTTTCGTTAAGAGTCAGCCTTTTTCCTGAAAAAAATCAATTCGCTGTTCACAAATCGTGGTCAGTGTATTATCAACGTCTGTAACCTTTAATTTATAACGATGAGGCCCGTAAGCGGGCTTTTCAGGAACAGACATTATGGCAGGCCATTCCAAATTTAAAAATATCATGTATCGCAAGGGGGCGCAGGACAAGAAACGCTCCTCGCTGTTCAGCAAATTATCCAAGGAAATCACCGTTGCCGCCAAGATGGGCGGGCCGGATATGGACAGCAACCCGCGTCTGCGCCTTGCGGTGCAGACCGCGCGTGGCCAGTCGATGCCGAAGGATAATATTCAGCGCGCCATCAATAAATCACAGGCCGGCAATGCGGAAAATTATGATGAAATCCGCTATGAAGGCTTTGGTCCGGGCGGCATTGCCATTATCGTTGAAAGCCTGACCGACAACAAAAACCGTGCGGCGTCGGATATTCGTACCGGATTTGCCAAGAATGGCGGCAATCTCGGCGAGACCGGCAGTGTGTCCTTCCAGTTTGACAAGGTTGGTGAAATTATCTTTGACGCGGCGGTCAAATCGGCGGACGAGATGTTCGAAATTGCTCTTGAGGCCGGGGCCGAGGATGTGGTTTCGGACGATGAGACCCATGAAATCTATTGCATGATGGAAGACCTGCAAAGCGTGACTGCGGCCATGACGGAGGCGGTCGGCAGTGAGCCAAAATCGGCAAAGCTGATCTGGAAACCGCAGAACACCATCGAGGTCGATCTGGAAACCGCCCGCAAGCTGCTGAAGATGATTGATGTGCTGGATGATCTTGACGATGTGCAGAATATATATGGCAATTACGAAATCCCCGATGATGTGATGGAGCAGCTTGGCGCGTGACAGGAAAGAGGTCCCCAGCGAGACAAAGACTGATCGGCCTTGACCCGGGCCTGCGGAAAACCGGCTGGGGTATCATTGATGTCGAGGGAACGCGGCTTGTCCATATTGCCAATGGCATTGTCCATTCCGATGACAGTTACAGCCTCGCCGAACGGCTGGTCCAGCTTTATGACGGACTGCAACAGGTAATTACCGACTGGGAGCCGCATTCGGCGGCGGTTGAGGAAACTTTCGTCAACAAGAATCCGGCCTCTACCCTCAAGCTCGGGCAGGCCCGGGGCATCGCCCTGTTGGTCCCGGCCATGGCCGGCATCAGGGTGGCGGAATATTCGCCGAACCATATCAAGAAAACCGTGGTCGGCTCCGGTCATGCGGGCAAGGCACAGGTGGCGGCGATGCTGAAAATCCTGTTGCCCAAAGCGACTATCAACGGGGAAGACGCTGGCGATGCCCTTGCGGTTGCCATCTGCCATGCCCATAGCGGCGGCACCCACGGCACATTGCATGAGGCGATAAAACAGGACCGTGCGGCGATATCGGGTCGCGGCGGCGCCCAGATTCTGTTCCGGGGGCAGCGCTGATGATTGCCAAATTAAAGGGACTGGTGGATAGTATCGGCGAAGATCATTGTGTGATTGATGTCGGCGGGGTCGGCTATCTGGTTTTCTGTTCCGGGCGCACGCTCGGTAATTTACCGGCCATTGGTGAGGCGACGACCCTGATGATCGAAATGCATGTGCGCGAGGATCATATCCACCTGTTCGGTTTTGCCAGCGAGGTGGAAAAAGACTGGTTTAAATTATTGCAGACCGTGCAGGGGGTCGGGGCCAAAGTGGCGCTGGCCATCCTGTCGGTGATCTCGATTGACGAGCTGTCCAGTTCGATTGCCGCCGGGGACAAGACCGTGGCGGGCCGGGCGACCGGTGTCGGGCCAAAGCTCGCGACCCGGATTATTACCGAGCTTAAAGACAAGGTCGGGCAATTTGTTACCGCGCCGCCTGCCGGAGGGGGGCAGGGCGCGGTGTCGCCGGACAGTTCGGCAGTCGGCGATGCGGTGTCGGCCCTGGTCAATCTGGGCTATCGCCAGACCGAGGCCTATCGGGCGGTCACCGATGCGGCGATGGCTTTTGACGCCAAGGCCTCTGTGTCCGAGCTGATCCGCCTCGCCCTCAAGGAGCTGTCCCAATGAGTGATTCCGGGAATGATTCTGGGAATGATGACCGCATGGTCGGCGGCGGCATGAAGGGTGGCGATGAGGCGGAAACATCAATCCGCCCGACACGGCTTGATGATTTTATCGGCCAGCGCAAGAATTGCGACAATCTGAAGGTCTTTATCGAAGCCGCCCGCACCCGCAATGATGCGCTGGATCATGTGTTATTTTACGGCCCGCCGGGCCTTGGCAAGACAACGCTGGCCCAGATTATGGCCCGTGAGCTCGGGGTAAATTTCCGGGCAACGGCGGGGCCGGTGATCTCGAAGGCCGGGGACCTTGCCGCCCTGCTGACCAATCTTGAAGAAAATGACATATTGTTCATTGATGAAATTCACCGGCTTAATCCGGCGGTTGAGGAAATTCTCTATCCGGCGATGGAGGATTATCACCTCGACCTGATCATTGGCGAGGGACCGGCGGCGCGGTCGGTGCGGATTGACCTGCCGCCCTTTACCCTGATCGGCGCGACGACACGTTCGGGGCTGCTGACGACCCCGCTGCGCGACCGGTTCGGCATTCCGGTCCGGCTCGAATTCTATTCCGCTGATGATCTGGAAACCATTGTCCGGCGGGCGGCACGGGTGCTGAAGGTCGATATGACCGGTGACGGCGCCCGGGAAATCGCCCGCCGCGCCCGGGGAACGCCACGGATTGCCGGGCGTCTGCTGCGGCGGGTGGCGGATTATGCGCTGGTCAGGGCCGATGGCGGGGTCAGCCGGGAAGTGGCCGATATGGCCCTGAACCGGCTTGAGGTTGACCGGCGCGGGCTTGACGCGATGGATCATAAATATCTGACCTGTATCGGCGTGACCTATAATGGCGGGCCGGTGGGGATCGAGACGCTGGCCGCCGCCCTGTCCGAACCGCGTGATGCGATAGAGGAAATTATCGAGCCTTACCTGATGCAGACCGGGCTGGTGCAACGCACCCCGCGCGGGCGAATGCTGTCACCTGCCGGGTATGATCATATCGGGGTTGCCATGCCCTCGGAAAGAAATAAAAACCAGATGAATCTGCTTGAGGAGTAAAATGGCTGAATTTTCGCCACATTCTGGCATTATCACGGGGGGAATACATATCCTGCCGCTGCGGATCTATTATGAGGATACCGATGCCGCCGGTATTGTATATCATGCCAACTATTTGAAATTTATGGAGCGCGGACGGTCAGATATGCTGAGGAAGCTCGGAATTGATCAGGCAGAAATGTTGAAATTCATCGAACCGGATGACATCAGGTTTGTCGTTATCCGCACGGAAGTTGATTATATCAAACCAGCCCGGCTTGATGATGAGGTTACCGTGCACAGCAAAGTTGCCAGGCTGGGCCGGGCAAGTCTTGTCATGGATCAGGAAATACACAGGTCGGATGAAATTCTGGCCCGGGGCCGGGTGCGGGTCGCCGCCCTGAATGAAGAGGGAAACCCCGCCAGACTACCAAAAAAAATTACCGGAAAATTAAGCGAGGGACAGGGATAGCATGGCGCAGAATATAGCTGAAAATGCGGTTGATATGGTCGATCTGGGGAGCAGTATCCCGGATTTCTCGCTATGGGGCATGTTTGCCCAGGCGGACTGGATTGTCCAGCTGGTCATGCTGGTGCTGCTTGGCGCGTCCTTATGGTGCTGGGCGATTATCTTTGACAAAACAAAGCGGATTCGCCGGGTTACGGCGCAGGCTGACAAATTCGACTCGGAATTCTGGTCGGGCAATTCTCTGGAAGATCTTTATGAACGGGTCAAGAAAAACCCCGATCACCCGATGGCGGCGCTGTTTGTCGCAGCGATGCGTGAATGGCAGCGCTCAACCAGTGGCCGGGTGGCGAGCCAGCTTTCCATGGGATTGCAGGACAGGATTTACCGGGTGATGCGGGTGACCGTCAACCGGGAGATGGAGCGGCTGGAAAATTATCTGAGCTTTCTGGCGACTGTTGGTTCCACGGCCCCCTTCGTCGGGCTTTTCGGTACGGTATGGGGCATTATGAACAGTTTCGAGAATATCGCCATGACCCATAATTCATCGCTTGCCGTGGTCGCCCCCGGCATTGCCGAGGCCCTGTTTGCCACCGCCATGGGGCTGGTGGCGGCGGTCCCGGCGGTGGTTGCCTATAACAAGATCAGCAATGATCTCGGGCGGTATGCCAACCGGCTGGAAGGCTTTGCCGATGAATTCGGCACCATCCTGTCACGGCAACTGGATGAGGAGCATAATTGATGCCGACCTTTGGCCGCGACCAGCCCTCGACCTTCCGGCGCCGACATCAACCAATGAGCCAGATCAACGTCACGCCCTTTGTCGATGTGATGCTGGTCCTGCTGGTGGTATTTATGGTCGCCGCCCCGCTGTTGACGGTCGGGGTTCAGGTCGATTTGCCGAATAGCGCCGCCAAGGCCCTGCCGGAAAATACCAAACCGCTGTCGATTACCATTGCCAAAGACGGTCAGATATATCTTCAGGATGAGGCGATTGACCTTGCCGAACTGGTGCCGCGTCTGAAAGTGATCTTTGCCGGGCGCCGGGACGGCAGGATCTATATCCATGGTGACAGGTCGGTTTCATATGGCATGGTGATGAAGGTCATGGGGCGAATGAACGGGGCAGGATTTTCCCGGGTTGCCCTGGTAACAGATACGGAGAACAGGTAAAAATTGCGTGATGCGCTGATCATATCGGTTATTTTTCACATTGTGGTGATCATGTCATCTGTTGTCGGTCTGCCGATGCTGAACCGTGACAGGCCCACCGGCATAACGGTCATTCCGGTTGAAATGGTCAAGATCAGTGACGTGACAAAATTGAAGGCGCAGCAGAAGAAAACCGATCTGAAGAAGAAAAAACCGTCTTCCCGGAAAAAAAAACCGGAACGCAAGGTTGAGATGCCGCCCCCCCCGCCGAAACTTGTGTCAGACATGCCTTTGCCGGATATGAAATCCAAGCCGGCCCTGAAAAAGAAATCTGCCAAAAAGCAAGCCGTCAGGACAGCCGCCAACCGCGCCCCGAGAATTACCCCCAAAAGCAAGCCCCGGCGTTTTAATGCCGGCAAGCTGGCGGCCCTGCTGGACAAGCGCGAGCAATCCGAGCCGGATATTGCTGAAAAATTGAAAGATCGGGATTTCGGTAACGAAAAAGTGATCAGTACGGTTGATATCCGTCAGCAGTCTCTGGCGATTGCCGATGCGGTGAACAAGCATATCTACGACAATAACTGCTGGAATGTTCCGGCGGGGGCCAAGGGGGCCGAGGGGCTTCAGGTAACAATTCATATCCGACTCAGCCCGGACGGCAAACTGATTGGTGCGCCAAAGGTAACGGACAGCAGGCGGATGGATATGCCGGGGCAGGAATTTTTCAGAACAGCGGCGGAAAGTGCACAAAGAGCGGTGCTTAAATGTGCGCCCTACGACTTTCTGCCGAAGGATCAATATGATCTCTGGCGCGATATGGAAATTGTTTTTGACCCGGAATATATGCTCAAGGGATAGGAAAATATGGAGTTGCATGTGAGGTTATCGAAATTTATCAGACTGTCTGTGGCGGCGATGCTTGCCGCCATGCTTTCATTCGTTGCCACCGCCAATGCCCGGATTGTGGTGGATATTAACCGGGGTCATGCTGATCCCCTGCCGATTGCGATTACGAATCTGGCGGGCAAGGAAAGCGATATTGTCTCCGGCGGATCGGTCAGCGAATATGGTAAACGCATAGCGCAGGTGGTCAAGGCTGACCTGACCCGTTCCGGCCTGTTCAGGATGGTCGATACCGCAGCCTTTATCAAATCCGGCAATGGGCAGGTTTCCCTGCTGAATCCGGCATTTAACAACTGGAAGGCCATCGGGGCGCAGGCCCTGATGAACGGGTCGATCTCGGTTGAGGAAGACGGCAGGCTGAAAGTGGAATTCAGACTTTGGGATATCCTCGGCGCGCACCAGATGACCGGGCTGAGATATTTTACTTCACCGAAAAACTGGCGGCGGATTGCCCATCTGATTGCTGATGCGATATATAAACGCCTGACCGGGGAGAGCGGATATTTTGATACCCGGATCGTCTATATCTCGGAAAGCGGCCCGGCGACCCACAAGATCAAGCGGCTGGCGATCATGGATCAGGACGGCTATAACCATGTTTTTCTGACCAATGGCAAGAATCTGGTGCTGACCCCGCGTTTCTCACCTACCGCCCAGGAGATTACCTACCTGTCCTATTTTAACGATAACCCCCGGGTATATCTTTATAATATTGACAGCGGCAAACAGGAAATCCTCGGCGATTTTCCGGGCATGACCTTTGCCCCGCGTTTTTCACCGGATGGCAACAAGGTCATCATGTCACAGGCTTACAAGGGCAATTCCGACATCTATGTCATGGAACTTTCGACCCGAAAAATTACCCGGCTGACAAAGAATACCGCCATTGATACCTCGCCGAGCTATTCGCCCGATTCGCGCTATATTACCTTTAATTCGGACCGGGGCGGCAGTCAGCAGATCTATGTTATGGAAGCGAATGGCAAAAATATCAAACGCATCAGTTTTGGCAAGGGACGTTACGGCACACCGGTCTGGTCGCCGCGCGGCGATCTGATTGCCTTTACCCGGCAATATAAGGGTAAATTCTATATCGGGGTAATGCGCCCGGACGGCAGTGGCGAGCGGCTGCTATCCGAGAGTTACCTTGATGAAGGGCCAACCTGGTCGCCCAATGGCCGGGTGATCATGTTCTTTCGCCAGCAGCCTTATGACCGCAAGGGTCATGGCGGCGAAACCCAGTTATGGACCGTTGACCTGACCGGATATAATGAAAGACAGATAATAACACCGCTGGAAGCATCAGATCCTGCATGGTCCCCCTTGATTAGATAAATGATTCTGCTATAGTTTCATCGGTTTGCAATAAATGTTCGATATATGGTAAGGGATATGCAGCCGCCAGTTCTTGCGGGGAATGGCATGTCGTCGGTAAATAATATAGATTTAGTTACGTGGAAGGACCACTAAATGCTGGAAAAAATAATTGGCGTAAAATACTGGGTACTGATTGGTACTGCGCTGCTGTTGAGTGCCTGTGCAAATACGGGCGCGGTGAAGAATACCCCCACAGAACCGGTGGCGGCACAACCGAAACAGGAACCTGTTGTTGCGGAACCTGCCGAGCCTGTTGTGGCGGAACCCATGATGGAAGATACCGGTACGCAGGCATCGCTTGATGCGGCGGCAAGTGATTCACTGGTGCATTTTGCCTATGACCGTTATGACCTGTCGGCTGATGCCCGCGCAAAACTGAAAGAGCAGGCCGACTGGTTACAGGCACATTCGGATGTCAGGGTGACCGTAGAGGGGCATTGCGACGAACGTGGTACCCGGGAATATAATCTTGCACTTGGTGACCGGAGAGCCAATTCTGTAAAGAATTATCTGGTGGCGCTCGGAGTCGATCCTGCCCGCATTCGCACCATAAGCTATGGCAAGGAACGTCCTCTGGTTACCGGGACGGGAGAAGCTGTCTGGGCGCAAAACCGTCGTGGTTATACCCGCGTAAATTAATAACCCGGTTTTTTTAAAAGAATACCCGCGCGCCTCTACCGGTTGCGTGGGTATTTTTGTAAGCTTGAAATCTGGAGCATTATATTTATGAAAAGAAAGAATATGGTCAATGCCGCAGTGAGCCTGATCTGTGGCCTTGTCATGGCAATAACGATGCTGCCGCTATGGTCTCAGGCCGCATCGGCGGACAGGACCCTTGCCAAACGTCTTGAAATCATTGAAAAGCAATTAAAGGCCGTGCAGAGAAAAGTCTTCACGCCCGGCAGCCGGTTTCGCGAGGCAACACCGGACAGTGCAGCATCATCACCGCCCGATACGAGAGCCAGCCTTGCCGATATTGAGGCCCGCCTGTCCCAGCTGGAAACCCAGCTGCGTCAGATTACCGGTCGGGTGGAAGAGAGCAATTATCAGCTGGGTCGGTTGAAACAGCAGATGGAAACCATGACCCGCGATTATGAATTCCGTCTCGCGGCGCTGGAAAAATCCCGGACTGCCTCCCCATCGGCTCCGAAGGTTGATATTGCCAAAAAGCCTGCCCTGCCGGACAAGCCGAAGAATGCAAAGGCGGATATATTGCCCGCCGGGACCGAACAGCAACAATATAGCTACGCCCAGAAGCTGGTAACAAAAGGCCAATATGCCCGGGCCGAAGCCGCCCTCAGCGCCTTTCTCGCGCGCTATCCCAAGGCCCGTCTGGCCGGCAATGCCCAATATTGGCTGGGACAGACCTATTATGTGCGAAAGATGTACACAAGGGCCACCCGGGCGTTCCTCGAAGGCTATAATAATTATCCGGAAAGCCCGAAAGCCCCGGCGTTTCTGTTGAAGATCGGCATGTCACTTTTTGCCATGGGGGAAAAGAATGATGCCTGCGATGCCTATCGTGAACTGGCGTCGCGTTTTCCGACCAGTCTGGAAAGCCGCAACAAACGCCCGCCGGAAGAAAAACGTGCCAAATGTAAATAATTTCAGGACCCAAGGAAATGACTGCGCCCCTGACGGCTGATGAATTTTCCGACCTGATGTTGCCGGTGATGCCGCAGGAGGGCGCGCCGGTTGCGGTGGCGGTATCCGGCGGGGCGGACAGCCTTGCCCTGACGATATTGCTCGGCCAGTGGTGCGCGGCGCATGATGTGCCGCTGACCGCGATTACGGTGGATCATGGCCTGCGGACGGAATCCGCCGGCGAGGCCCGGCAGGTTGCGACATGGCTTGAAAAATATGATATTTCTCATATCATTCTGACCTGGCAGGGCGATAAACCGCGCAGCAATATTCAGCAACAGGCGCGGCTGGCCCGCTATCGTCTGATCGGGAAATGGTGTCAGGAAAACCGGGTGAGGCAGCTTTTTCTTGGCCATCATCAGGGCGATCAGGCGGAAACATTCCTGATTCGCCTGTTCCGTGGCAGCGGGGTTGATGGTCTGTCGGCGATGAAAATACAGTCTGATTATCCGCTGCCATTACCGGGGGTCACTATTTGCCGTCCGCTGCTTTATACCGCCAGAGAACGGCTCGCGGATACTCTGCGCGAAACGGGTCAGGTCTGGATAGAAGACCCGAGCAACCGGGACGAACATTACACAAGGGTAAAGATTCGAAATCTGCTGCAGCAGAATGATATTGAAGGTTTCAACCCGCCAAGAATGGCCCGGACGGCGGCCCGGATGGGGCGGGTGCAGTCCCTGCTGAAATCCCTGACGGATGAGATGACGGCAGCCGCGATAACTTTCTTCCCCGAAGGCTATGCCCGGATAAATCCTGAAATATTGCTGTTGGCCCATGAGGAGATTGCCCTGCGGGCGCTGGCGTCCCTGATGCGGCGGATTGGCGGCGGGGCCTATACGCCGAGGCTGGCAAAGCTCGAATCCCTGTATGAGAGAGTGAAGGCGGCGGATTTCCCCGGACAGACCCTGGCCGGGTGCCGGATTTCCCCTTGTCAGGACGGGAATATCATGATCAGCCGCGAGGGGGCCGCCATTAAGGATGATCTTGACCTTGACGCTCATTCGGTAACCCTGTGGGACGGGCGTTTTATCATAGAAAACGGGGCAACCGCAGGCAGGGTGAAAAAACTTGCCCCCCCCGAGTGGCAAAAGGCCGGTCAGGATTACCCCGGCCTTGGGGAGCTGACCCTGCCGTGGTTCATCAGGGAGAGCCTGCCCTGTATAGTAACCACAGATGGCAAAGTGATTCTGCCAGATTTCCTGCCGGGCTTTGAAAAGACCGGTTTTAGCGCAACTTTCCGGCAATGATTTGTAAATGATTGAGCTATAGAATGACGTCCCGGCCTGAAATACGGGATAAAAAGCGAAAATAAAACGATTAAAAGGACAGCGTTGGCTTGTTTGCCCTGTAAAAAGCCCTATTTATGAGGGATACTAGAGAAATGACCAGATAACTGAAAGATTGAGTGAAATATGGGACGCAATATTGCTTTATGGGCGATTATCATAATCCTGCTGTTGACGCTTTATTCCGCCCTGAATGGCGGCATGCGTCAGACGACACAGACAGAAATCGACTTTTCCACTTTTCTTGACCGGGTGGAAAGCGGTCAGGTCAGCAAGGTCACCATTCAGGGGCAGGATATTATTGGTCAGTATAGTTCCGGGAATACCGGCAAATTCCATACTTTTGCCCCGGATTATCCCAATCTTGTCAGTGATCTTCGGGCCAAGGGAGTGGAGATCAAATCCTTGCCGGAAGAACAGGGGTCATTCCTGAATATTTTCCTTGGCTGGTTGCCAATGATTGTCCTGATCGGGGTGTGGATTTTCTTTATGCGCCAGATGCAGGGCGGCGGCAACAAGGCGATGGGTTTTGGCAAATCCAAGGCAAAGCTGCTTAACGAGACCCATGGCCGGGTGACATTCGAGGATGTTGCCGGTATTGACGAGGCCAAGGAGGAACTGGAAGAAATTGTCGAATTTCTGAAAGATCCACAGAAATTTGAACGGTTGGGCGGCACCATTCCCAAGGGCGCCCTGCTGGTTGGCCCGCCCGGCACCGGTAAAACATTGCTGGCGCGCGCGATTGCCGGTGAGGCGAATGTGCCTTTCTTCACCATATCAGGCTCTGATTTCGTCGAAATGTTTGTCGGTGTCGGGGCAAGCCGGGTGCGGGATATGTTCGAGCAGGCGAAGAAAAATGCCCCCTGCATTATTTTCATTGATGAAATTGATGCGGTTGGACGCCACCGGGGGGCCGGACTTGGCGGCGGCAATGACGAACGCGAACAGACCCTGAACCAGTTACTGGTCGAGATGGACGGTTTTGAATCGAACGAAGGGGTGATCCTCGTTGCGGCGACCAACCGCCCGGATGTGCTTGACCCTGCCCTGCTGCGGCCCGGTCGTTTTGACCGTCAGGTCGTGGTCCCCAACCCGGATATTGTCGGACGCGAGAAAATTCTTAAAGTCCATATCAGAAAAACCCCGAAGCTTGCCGCAGATGTCAATGTCCGGGTTATTGCGCGCGGCACACCGGGTTTTTCCGGTGCCGACCTTGCCAATCTGGTCAATGAGGCAGCGTTGCTGGCGGCCCGCAAAGGCAAACGCGTTGTCAGCATGGAAGATTTTGAAGAGGCAAAAGACAAGGTGATGATGGGGGCCGAACGGCGCTCCATGGTCATGAGCGAGGAAGAAAAACGCATGACCGCCTTTCACGAAGCCGGCCATGCGCTGGTCGCGGCAAAAAGCCCGGCCTCTGATCCCATTCACAAGGCGACGATCATTCCGCGAGGCCGGGCGCTCGGCATGGTGATGCGGCTGCCGGAACGCGACAGCTATTCCTATGCGCGCGAGAAGATGCAGGCGGACCTTGCGGTATCCATGGGCGGGCGGGTTGCCGAAGAAATCTGTTTCGGCTATGACAAGGTATCTTCCGGGGCGTCCGGGGATATTTCACATGCCACCAAACTGGCCCGCTCAATGGTCACTAAATGGGGTATGAGTGAAAAGCTTGGCCTGTTGCAATATGGCGATAATCAGGAAGAGGTTTTCCTCGGTCATTCCGTATCGCGCAGCCATGAAATTTCCAATGAAACCGCGACATTGATTGATGAGGAAACCCGTCGTCTGGTTGATGAAGGCTATAATCAGGCCAGAAAAATTCTGACAGAAAACCGCGATATACTGGACAAGCTTGGCAATGCGTTGCTGGAATATGAAACCCTGACCGGTGAAGATATTGACAATATCGTGGCCGGCAAGGATATTGACAAGGATTTTTCCAGTGATGACATGTCCGGGGACACGCCCCCCACCGGTTCTGTTCCAAGCAGTGGCACCAAGCCAAAGAAGGGTAAAAAGGCGAAGAAGGGTAAATTCGGCTCCGACCCTGATCCGGTTCCTGAAAATTGATGAGCCTGTGCGCCGATGCATGGTCCTGCTGACAGCCGCATTTACCTGCAGCCTCTGGCTATGCTCAGGGGCCTTTCTGCCTCGCGCGCGGTAAAGGCCGGACAGGCCCTGTGGCTCGCCGGGGGGCCACTGGCTTTCACCATAATCAAAATAATTTTCCGCGAGGGGGGCAGTCGACAGGGGGAAAGGCTGGTTCCGGTCGGTGGACTTGCTTCTGCCATTGCCGACCTTTCCGGACCCGGACAGACGGAAATATCCGGGCTGCTACGGCGGATTTCTGCCGTCCGCCCCGCCCTTGCCTGCGCGGGCCGGGTTGTTTCAAAATGGCAGCGCCCCCTGCTTCAGGGAATTGTCAATGTGACCCCGGACAGCTTCTCTGATGGATATGACAGCCCGGACAAAGCGATAAGCCATGCGCACCAGCTGATTGGGGAAGGGGCGGATATCATTGATATAGGCGGCGAATCAACCCGGCCCGGGGCTGAAAAAATTTCTGTCCGGCAGGAACTCGACCGGGTGCTCCCGGTTATTGAGGGCCTGGCGGATAGTGCCGTTCCGCTATCCATTGACAGCCGCAATGCCGAAGTCATGGCCGAGGCCCTGAAGGCCGGGGCGAGCATTGTCAATGATGTCACGGCCCTGACCCATGATAAGGATTCGCTCGATATTGTTGCCCGGGCTGACTGTCCGGTGATTTTAATGCATAGTCTTGGCAGCCCTGACAGGATGCAGGACAGGCCGCAATATGATGATGTTGTGCTGGATATCTATGATTATCTGGCCGGGCGGCTCGAAATATGCCAGAATGCCGGGATTGACCGTGATCGTCTGATCATTGATCCGGGCATTGGTTTTGGCAAGACGGTGGCGCATAATATGGCGTTGATCCGGGGCCTTGGCCTGTTTCACGGCCTCGGGGTGCCGCTTCTGCTCGGGGCATCGCGCAAAAGCTTTATTGGTCACCTTACCGGGGAAAAGGCCGCAGCGTCGCGGCTTGGCGGGTCACTGGCTGCCGGGCAGGCGGGCTATGACCGGGGGGTGCAAATCCTGCGGGTGCATGATGTCCGGCAAAGCCGACAGGCCCGGGATATGTGGGTGGCGTCGGGAAAATAGGATTTTGCCTTATTGGCACCATAGTTACGGTGTTTATAATGTCTGTTCAGTTTGTATTAATATCTGAATGTTATTGCTGTAATAAGTGAAATAAAAAAGTAAAGATACATGGCACGGAAATATTTCGGGACGGACGGTATTCGCGGCACGGCGAATGAAGGTAATATGACGGCGGAAGTCGCGATGCGGGTTGGCATGGCGGCGGCCAAACATTTTACCAGAGGCGATCATCAGCACCGGGTGGTGATTGGCAAGGATACAAGGCTTTCCGGATATATGCTGGAACCGGCGCTGGCCTCCGGCTTTATTTCCATGGGCATGGATGTGATTATGGTCGGTCCGATGCCGACCCCGGCGGTTGCCATGCTGACCCGGTCGCTGCGCGCCGACCTCGGGGTGATGATTTCAGCCTCCCATAATCCTTTTCAGGATAACGGATTGAAACTGTTCGGCCCGGATGGCTATAAACTGTCTGACGAGATTGAGCTGGAAATCGAACGACGGATGGATAACGGCTATGCCGATCATCTGGTGCCGTCGGAAAAGCTCGGGCGGGCGCAACGGCTGAAGAATGCGGTCGGGCGCTATATGGAATTTGCCAAGAATACCTTTCCGAAAAATCTCAGACTTGACGGCCTGAAGATTGTTGTGGACTGTGCCAACGGGGCCGCTTACCGTACTGCGCCAAGTGTCCTGTGGGAACTCGGGGCAGAGGTGGTGGCTGTCGGCGTCAGCCCGAATGGCAAGAATATCAATGACGGCTGTGGCTCAACCTGTCCGGAGTTGATCTGTGAAACCGTATTGTTACATAATGCTGACATCGGTATTGCCCTTGACGGGGATGCGGATCGCCTGATCATTTGTGATGAACAAGGCCGGGTCATTGACGGTGACCAGTTGATGGCGACGGTGGCAAAGCATATGAAGGATAGCGGCAGCCTGCGGGGCGATGCCGTGGTCGCGACCATCATGTCAAATCTCGGGTTGGAGAAATATCTGCGAGGCATCGGGATTGACCTTATCCGCACCCGGGTCGGCGACCGTTATGTGGTCGAAGCCATGCGCGAGAAAAATCTTAATCTGGGCGGGGAACAGTCCGGCCATATTGTACTCAGTGACTTTGCCACCACCGGCGACGGATTGATTGCCGCCCTGCAGATATTGTCGGTTCTGGTGTCAAGCGGCAAGCCGGTCAGTGAGGTATGCAACTCATATCAGCCCTATCCCCAGCTGCTGAAAAATGTCCGCTACGCCCAGGGGACGGACCCGCTGGCGATCAGCCGGGTGAAAGAGGCCATAGAGGACGGAGAAAATCGGCTGAATGACAGTGGCCGGGTGGTCATCCGTAAATCCGGCACCGAGCCGGTGATCCGGGTTATGGCCGAAGGGCAGGATGATGCATTGATTGCTGCTGTGGTCAATGATATTGTCGCCACTGTCGAAGAATTATCAGCTTAGCAGGTCCATGATCGGAAAAATTTTTTCTATCGCCGGGTCTGACCCCTCTGGCGGGGCCGGGATTCAGGCCGATATAAAAACCATATCGGCCCTTGGCAGTTACGCCATGGCGGCGATTACGGCGCTGACGGTGCAGAATAGCCACGGGGTTTATGCCGTGCATCCGGTTGCCGCCGATATTGTCGCCGCCCAGGTCCGGGCGGTGATGGAAGATATTCCGCCCGATGCCATCAAGGTCGGCATGATGGGTTCGGCGGACATTATTCACTGTCTTTCCCTGATATTTTCACAATATTGTGATATTCCGCTGATTATTGACCCGGTGATCCTGTCAACCAGCGGTCACAGCCTGCTGGAGAAAGAGGCTGTGGATATTCTCATTTCGGAAATTTTTCCACAAACCACCCTGCTGACCCCTAATCTCGCAGAAGCCGCCAGACTTGCCGGGGGTGACCTGCCCGCCAGCATTGATGATATGAAACGCGTCGGCGAAACCCTGCGCGCCATGGGGCCAGAGGCGGTACTGGTCAAGGGCGGACATCTTGACGCGGACCGGGTGACCGATATTCTGGTGACGGAAAATGCTGTCAGGGAATTTTCCAGTCCAATGATTGCGACAAAGCATACTCACGGCACCGGCTGCACGCTGGCGTCCGCCATTGCGACCGGCATTGGTCAGGGGAAAAGTCTGATGGACGCAGTGAATATGGCCCATAAATATGTCCATAAAGCCATCCTGAAAGCCCCGGGATTCGGTCATGGCAAAGGGCCGCTTAATCATCTGGTCCCTCTTGATT
>JALUWZ010000018.1 GCA_027019205.1 Emcibacter sp. | reverse complement strand
ACAGGGCGACGGCGACCAGCAGGGTATAGGGATTGGTGTAATCCAGTTCGCCCTTTGGCTCCGGGTCGCGGTCCTGCAATCTGCGGAAAAATTCTGCGATATCTGCTTTTTTCATTCCTTGGGAAGCCCGAGGACGTCAAACATATCATAGAGTCCGGCGGGCCTGTCCACGGCCCAGAGCGCCGCCTTTACCGCCCCCCGGGCAAAGATCGCCCGGTCCCCGGCCTTGTGGCTGAGGATAATACGCTCATCCGGGGCGTTGAAGCTGACGCTATGCTCACCGGCGACATTGCCGCCGCGCAGTACGGCAAAGCCGATATCGCCGCGTTTGCGTTCCCCGGTGATGCCATCCCGCACCCGGTCGGATACCTGGCCGAGGTCAACCCCGCGTCCCCGCGCCGCCTGCTGGCCCAGGCCAAGGGCGGTGCCGGACGGGGCGTCAACCTTGTGACGGTGATGCATTTCAAGAATTTCAATGTCATACTCGTCATCCAGCAGGCTTGCCGCCTTCCGGGTCAGGTAAAATAACAGATTAACGCCGAGCGAGAAATTGGCCGCATAGACCACGGGAACGGTCTTTGCCGCATGATGCAGGGCTTTTTCATCTTCCGGGGTCATGCCGGTGGTGCCGGCAATATGGACCGTGCCATGCTTCGCCGCAAAGCCGCTATGCATGACTGTTGCCGTCGGGCAGGTGAAATCAATGACAATATCGGAATTTTCAAATAGCTGTTCAGCATTCGCCCCGATGACCAGACCGCTGTCCGCCCCGGTTACCGGATGGCGGATGGTCTGGCCGACCCGCAGGCTGTCCTGTTGTTCGGTGCCGCCGGACAGCCGGGCTTTTGGGTGATCAAGAACCACCCCGACAAGCGCCTGTCCCATGCGCCCGCCACAGCCGACAATGCCGATTTTGAGTGCTTGATTTTGTACTTTATAGTCTTCTGGCATGGCTTTCTCCATAATGGCTTTCTTTCTTTTAACCAATCACGGGGCATATGGAAAGGGCACCGAAGAAGATTGTGACCGGAAAATCCGAAAATTTTGTCCATCAGAATGATATGGCCAGAATGATAAAGTCTGACCTTGCTCAGGGCAGGGTTATTTCCCTTCCCTTTCGATCTCGTCTTCCTCAAACAGGGCGCGGTAGGAGGCGCCGTCAAGGTCGTCATATTGCCCGCTTTTCATCGACCACAGGAAGGCAAAAAGCCCGATCAGGCCGAGGAACAGCGCCGCCGGAATAAGAAAAAGCAGCCCGGTCATGATCTGTCCGCGCCTTCCCGGCTGGAATAAAGCCGGGTCAGGTTAAGCCGCAGCGCGTTGCTGGTCACGACGATGGAGGATGATGACATGGCGATGGCGGCAATCAGTGGTGTCAGATATCCGGCAGCGGCAAAAGGTACCGCAATCATGTTATAGAGTGCCGCAAGGGCGAAATTGGTAAAGACCAGCCGGCGGCTTGATTTTGACACCTGATATGCGCGAATGATCGAGTCAAGATTTTGTGACTGGAAAATAAAATCGGCGGCATTCTGGCTGATGTCAGCGGCAGTCGATGGTGATATGGAAACATAGGCCGCCCTGAGCGCCGGGGCATCATTCAACCCGTCACCAACCATAAGGATTTTCCGACCCTGTGCTTTTAGCTCCTCCAGCCGTCTGATCTTGTCCTGTGGTTTTGCCGAGGCAAGATAATCGGTTATGCCGAGTTTTGCGGCAACTTCAGTCACGACATCGGGCCGGTCGCCGGACAGCAGCAGGATATCAAACCCCCTGCTTTGGAACCAGCTCACCACCTCTTCGGCATCCCGACGCAGCCGGTCCTGAAAGGTCAGAAGAATGGCGTCCTGTTCGCCGACCTTCAGCCATAGCTCGCTATAGCGGTTATTATCCTTTACCTCTGCCGGAACCCCGCACCAGTCGCGGTTGCCAAGGCGGACCTCCTGTCCGTCAATCGTTGCGACAAGGCCCATACCCGGCTCCTCACGCAGGGCGGCGCTGGTGGCAATGGTCGGGATGCCGCGCTCATGACAGGCAACAATCAGCGCCCGGCACAGCGGATGGGTCGAGCTTTTGGCAAGGCTCGCCGCAAGTTCCAGCGCCTTCGGATCAATGCTATCGCCGTTCGCCATTTCCGGCTGGCCGAGGGTCAGGGTGCCGGTCTTGTCAAAGACAATGGTATCAATTTCCGCCAGCCGTTCAAGGCCGTCCGGGGCCTTGACCAATATGCCGCTTTTGAACAGGCGGCTTGAGGCGACAATCTGAACCACCGGCACGGCAAGGCCGAGCGCACAGGGGCAGGTGATGATCAGCACGGCAATCGCGGTAATCAGCGACTGCTGCCAGCCGACGCTTGAAAAAATCATCCAGCCGAGGAAGGTGGCGAGGGCCAGAATATGCACCGCCGGGGCGTAGATATGGGCCGCCTTGTCAGCAAGCCTGACATATTTCGCCCGGCCCTGTTCTGCGGTTTCCATCAGGCCGATAATCTCGTCCAGCAAAGTCTTGCCGCTGAGCGCGGTGACGCGAATGTCAAGCGGGCTGCTGATATTCATAGTGCCGGTAAAAACCCGGTCTTCCTCGCCGACCCTGACCGGCAGGGTTTCGCCGGTGACCAGACTGGTATCAACCTCGGATGTGCCATGGATGACAATGCCATCGACCGGGATACGCTCCCCCGGCGCGGCCCGGACCACCATATCGGTGTCAAGCAGGTCTATGGCGCAGTCTTCCGTCCTGCCGTTCCCGGTGACAATGGTCGCCTTTGCCGGGCGGTAGTTGATCAGGTTATGGGCGGTGGCAAGGGCATGATTACGCATTTTCCGGTCAAGAAACCGCCCGATCAGCAGAAAAAACAACAGCATCATTGCCGCATCATAATAGGTATTCTGTCCGTGGGTGACCGTCTGGATGACGCTCATGACCAGGGACAGGATCACCGCGAGGGAAATCGGCACATCCATGTTGAGATTGCGTGATGTGAGCGCCCCCCAGGCGGATTTGTAAAAAGGCATCCCGGCAATCGCCGCAGCGGGCAGGGCGATCAGGGCGGAAACCCAGTGGAATAACCCTCTGGTTTGTGTCCCCATATCGGTCCCGGCCCAGTCGGAAATCGACAGCAGCATGATATTCATCAGGGCAAAGGCGGCAATCCCGATACAGATCAACAGCCAGCGGCCCTCCCGGTCCCCGGCGGCAGAGGCGGGATCATCCCGGAACAGATGACCCTTGAAGCCCAGATTTTTCAGGGTTTCGATCACCTCGTCATTATTGGCGGCACTTTTCTGGTTCCCGCCCGCCCATTCGACGGCGAGCCGCCCGGTGGTCAGGTTGACCCGGGCATTTCTGACATGGGGATTTTTCTGTAGCGTGCCTTCTATTTCCCGGATGCAGGACGGGCAATGCAGGCCCTCGACAAGGAAATGTTCCACTCCCCCGGCTTCAGGGATATTCTCCGGTTTTGAAACGGCCATGCTGTCCATTATTTCCTGTTCTCTGTTTCCGGGGGGGCGGCAATGAAAATCTTTTCCTTGAGCTGATACAGGGCGCCATTTGGCCGGGAGACCCTGATATCGACATCCCACTGTCCGGGCTGTGGCAGGGTCAGGGGGGCGCCATACTGATTTGTCCCCAACTGGTCAAGGGTGATAGTCCGGTCATAGATATTGGTTACAGCCCGGCTGATAAAGGCGGTCACCTTTTCCGGGGCGCGGTCCCCGTCAGGCCGGATGATATTAACGGCCAGAGTGTCTCCGCTCAGAGATATTGGTTGATGATCAAGGGATATTTTCCAGCCGGACTTTGCCTGGTCTTCCGCCGCCGTAATCTCGCGGTTGTAAAACAGCCCCTTGCGATAGGCATCGTCGGTTTCAAGCCCGCCCCAGGTATGAAGGGCCATATAGAGCATAACGCCGTTTACGGTAAACACCACGGCAAAAAAGCCGATGACCCACATCAGGGCTTTTTTGCCGGTGAATTTTTTTTCAGAGCGGGTCACATCTTTGGTCCCTTGAACGTGGTGTCATTCCGGCTGACGGCCTTTCCTGCCAACTCCCTGACGATGATGGATATATCCATGCTGTCACCTGAAATTTCGGCCTTCGGCACGGAAATATAAATTTTCACTGCCCGTAACTGGTCACGTTCCACCCTGATTACCGGCTTGCCATCGGCGGTTTTTTCCGTCACCCCCTCGACCTTTATTTTATAGCTGGAAAGGCCTGAAATAGCGAGGGAATATGTGTGAATGTCATGGGTCTTGTTCAGAATTTTAACCGTGTAGCCATTACGGATGTCCCCGGAAGACAGCTGGACAAATAACGGGTTGCGATCGCGCAGGACATTCACCTCAAGGGTAGAGCGGTGCATCAGTCCGTAGAGCATAATGCCGCCGACAATGATCATGAACATGGTATAGAGCAGGGTACGGGGCCGGACGATATGCCGCTTTTCCGGTTTTCCCTGTGCCCGCCGGTCAAAATTGGTCAGACTGTCATAGGCAATCAGGCCCCGGGGCCGGTCAATTTTCTCCATCACCGCATCACAGGCATCAATGCACAGGGAACACTGGATACATTCAAGCTGCATCCCGTCGCGGATATCAATGCCCATCGGACAGACGACCATACATTGGCGACAGTCGATACAGTCGCCGCGATTGTCCCAGCTTTCATTTTTCTTGTGTGGTCCACGTGGCTCGCCCCGGTCATAACGATACATGACCGCCAGCGTGTCCTCATCCATCATCACCCCCTGAATCCGGGGCCACGGGCACATATAGGTACAGACCTGTTCCCGGGCAAATCCACCCAGAAGATAGGTGGTGCAGGTCAGGACCAAAATCCAGAACCAGGTGGTCAGTGGCGCGTCAAAGGCCAGAAGCTGGTGCATGAGGGTCGGCGCATCATTCATATAGAAGACCCACGCCCCGCCGGTTAAGACCGATATAATCAGCCATGTCACATGCTTTGCCGTTCTTTTGGCAAGCTTTGACAGCGACCATTTGGCCTTGTCAAGTTTGATGCGGGCGTTGCGGTCGCCTTCAAAGAACCGTTCGGCCACCAGAAAAAGATCAACCCACACCGTTTGCGGACAGGTATAGCCGCACCATATCCGCCCGAGGGTACTGGTGACCAGAAACAGCCCGATAGCCGATAATATCAGCAGACCGGTGATATAATAGACTTCCTGGGGCCATATCTCGATAAAGAAGAAATAAAAACGGCTATGGGCAATATCGACCAGAATGGCCTGGTCAGGAATGCCGGGGCCACGGTCCCAGCGAATCCACGGCGAGAAATAGTAAATGCCGAGGGTGACGATCATTACCCACCATTTAATGGTCCGGAAGGTGCCCTTGGCCCGTTTGGGATGGATCTTTTTCTGGGCGGCGTAAAGTGAGCGATTAGCCGCCTTGTTGACCGCCTCGACATCGGCGCGTTCGACATGTTTGTGCGGGACGACGGGGGGGAGGTCCTGCCCGGAAATGTCAGACTCATTTGGCTCGGTTGCCATGAAATAATACCCTGTTTTTCAATATGTGATACTGTTGCGGTCCGCTCTGCCTCCCCGCAGTAACAGGGCCGCAACAGGTTTATTCTCCTCCACCCAGCGCATGGACATAGATCGCCAGACTTCTGATTGTCGCCTTGTCCAGACGGCCAGCCCAGGTGGGCATAACCCCCCTGCGGCTATAGGAGATTGTGGTTGTAATGGTTTTATGGTCCCCGCCATAGAGCCAGATGGCATCGGTCAGGTTTGGTGCGCCGACATCCCTGTTGCCATGGGCGTCTTCCCCGTGACAGGCCGCACAGTTATCCTGAAAAATTTCTGCCGACCCGGCGGGGGCCTTGATTGCCGGGTCGGACAGGGACATAACATATGTCGCCACATCGCTGATCTGGTCTTTGGTGAGGATTTCGTCGGTAAGAAAGGCCGGCATGTCGCTCTCGCGAGTGTCATCGTCGCTGCTGCGGACCCCGACCGTGATCGTATGATGAATATCTTCCAGTGTGCCGCCCCACAGCCAGTCATCATCATTGAGGTTGGGATAGCCCTTGGACCCGCTGGCGCCCGACCCGTGGCATCCGGCACAGTTATCGCCAAAGGCTGCCCTGCCGCTGGCCAGGGCGAATTCCATAAGTTTGGGCGTTGCCTCAATGGTTTCAAGATTTGAGGATAACAGTTTCTGGGCAAAAACATTGCGACTGTTGCGGGTATCTTTCAGTTCCGCAGCAACCGCATCTCTCTGGGAATAGCCCAGCACGCCTTTTGAATAGCTGCTGACCAGCGGCCAGGCGGGCATGAGTATCCAGTAGCCGACCGCCCAGACGATGCAGGCGATATAGGTCCACAGCCACCAGCGCGGCAACGGGGTGTTCAGTTCCTTGATCCCGTCCCATTCATGACCGGTAGTATAGGTTTTGCTATGTTTATCAAATTCTGGTTCTGTTGACATATCTCTGTTCCTTGTCCGTCCCGTCACTCTTCGTCCAGTGGACGGCTGGCTGCCTCGGTAAATTTTTCTTTGTTTCCGGGCCAGAGGGCGTAAACAACCACCATCGCGAAAATAAAGATGAAAAAGGCCAGCCCCCAGCTTCCGGTTAAATTTGTCATATCCTGATAGGTCATTTTATGCTCCTACCGATCATTTTCGGCGTCATTATAGATTGAGAAATCAACCAGTGTGCCGAGCATCTGCAAATAGGCAATCACGGCATCCAGTTCGCTGATTTTTTTCGGATTGCCGTCAAAGTCACGAACCTGTGCGCCTGGATAACGTTTGATAAAGGCATCATAGCCGTCGGAATCCTCGTCAAGCTGGGCCTTGAGGTCGGCGGCGGCATATTTTATCTCCTCATCCGTATAGGGGACTCCCACCCGCTGGTTGGCCAGAAGGTCAGCGCCGATCATCCTGTAGTCAAGATCATTTTTCGCCAGAAACGGATAGCCGGGCATGACAGATTCAGGTACGACCGCCCGTGGGTCATGCATATGTTCCTGATGCCAGCTGTCAGAATATTTCTTGCCAACCCGGGCAAGGTCCGGCCCGGTCCGTTCGGACCCCCATTGGAAGGGATGGTCATACATGCTTTCCGCTGCAAGCGAATAATGGCCATATCGTTCGACCTCGTCACGGGTGGAGCGGATCATCTGGGAATGGCACAGATAGCAGCCCTCGCGGATAAAAATATTTCGCCCGGCAAGCTCCAGCGGAGTATAGGGCCGCATGCCCTTGACTTTTTCAATGGTATTCTGGAGGTAGAATAGCGGCGAAATTTCGATTATCCCGCCAATGGCGATCACAATCAGTATGCCAACCACAAGAAAGATGGAGTTTTTTTCAAAATTTTCATGTTTGAATAACATTTTCTAAAATCCTCTATTCGGCTGGTACAGCTTGGGTAATCGGGACGGCGGCCCCCGCGCCGCGCGCTGTTTTCCACAAATTATACACCATGATCAGGGCGCCAAGGAGGAACAGAACGCCCCCCGTGGCCCGGATGATATAATAAGGATGCATGGCCTCCACCGTTTCAACAAAGGAATATTTCAGGAAACCGAGACTGTCATAGGCCCGCCACATCAGGCCCTGCATAATACCGGCCACCCACATAGAGGTGATATACAGCACGATACCGACAGTGGAAATCCAGAAATGTATATTGACCAGCTTTATGGAATATAGTTCTTTGCGTTTCCACAGCCACGGGACCAGACAGTAAAGGGCGCCGAAGCTGACATAGGAAACCCAGCCCAGAGTACCTGAATGGACATGGCCAATGGTCCAGTTGGTATAATGGCTGAGTCCGTTTACGGCTTTGATGGCCATCATCGGTCCTTCGAAGGTGCTCATGCCATAGAAGGCGACCGAAACCATCATCATTTTCAGGACCGGGTCGGTGCGTAGCTTGTCCCACGCGCCGCTCAATGTCATCAGGCCGTTGATCATGCCACCCCATGACGGCATCCACAGAATGATCGAGAAGGTCATGCCGAGGGTCTGGGTCCATTCCGGCAGGGCGGTATAAAGCAGATGATGCGGACCAGCCCAGATATAGATAAAGATCAGTGACCAGAAATGGACGATCGACAGGCGGTAGGAATAGACAGGTCGTTCGGCCCGCTTGGGGATAAAATAATACATGATGCCGAGGAAGCCAGCCGTCAGGAAGAAGCCCACCGCATTATGGCCGTACCACCATTGGACAAGGGCATCCTGCACACCGGGGAACAGGGAATAGCTTTTGGGTTCGGCAAAAGACACCGGCACGGCGAGATTATTAATCAGATGCAGCATGGCAATGGTAATGATAAAGGCGAGATAAAACCAGTTGGCAACGTAAATATGCGGCTCTTTCCGCCGCATCAGCGTGCCGAGGAACACCAGCAGATAGACCACCCAGACAATGGTCAGCCAGATGTCAACATACCATTCCGGTTCGGCATATTCCTTGCTCTGGGTGATGCCGAGAAGATAGCCGGTGGCGGCCAGCACGATAAACAGCTGATAGCCCCAGAAGACAAACCATGGCGCTATTTCCCCGGCCAGCCGGGCCTTGCATGTTCTCTGGACAACATAAAAGGATGTCGCAATCAGCACATTGCCGCCAAAGGCGAAAATTGCTGCCGAGGTATGCAGGGGCCTGAGCCGCCCGAAATTGGTCCATGGCAGATCGAAATCAAGTACCGGAAAGGCCAGTTGCCAGGCAATAAAAATCCCGGCCAGAAAAGCGGCAATCCCCCAAAAAGCAGAGGCAATGACCCCGGCCTTGATCACGGCATCATTATAATAAACGCCCGCCGGTGAGGCTTCTGCTGTTATATGTCCCCCCTTGCCAAAGCCCAGATTTATTATCGCTACAATGCCAAGGGTGAAGGCAATGATCATGATATAACCATGAAACGCCATGGCCGATGACGTGGTTCTGGCGACGATAAACAGGGCCAGCAGAACACCGACCCCCAGACACAGGGAGGTTAAGCCTTTTGCCAGACCACTGACGGCTGGAGGGGAACTGAGCTTTGTCATTTTTCTAACCCGCATTTTAAATATTTAATATTCTTCCGTGCATGGACGCGTCACTGGAACACGGAATTATTTGATATATTGAGTAATCCTGTACACTTATTCATATTCATATTACGGAATCATTGATACAGGTCAACAAAAACCAACATAGTGACAAATTTGGGATGCGATAATATTCAAATAGGCTATTCTAACCGTGAGGCAGACCATTTTTTACAGAAATATTTAACAGGGGTATCAATATAGTGACATATGAAACCATTGGCAAGATTTGCAGGTTAATCATTATGCTGGCCATTTTTTCGGGACTCGCATCCTGTGATGACAATCCGGTACAGAATAACGCAAAAGATACCGCCGCAATTCATCGGCGGGTTCTTACCCTTGACAGTCATGTGGATATATCGCCGGACTATACCCGGGCGCCGGAATATGATCCGGGCAAACGGACAGCGATGAAAGTTGATCTGCCGAAGATGGAGGCCGGCGGGCTTGATGCGGCTTTCTTCATCGTTTATGTCGGACAGACGGCGCGCACAGCAGAAAATTATGCCAGGGCAAAGGCCGCCGCCCGGCGCAAATTTGCCGCCATCCACCGCATGACCGACGAGATGTATCCGGACAGAATAGGTCTGGCCTATACGCCCGGTGATGTCAGGCGCATATATAATCAAGGCCGCAAGGTGGCGATTATCGGCATTGAGAACGGCTTTGTCATCGGCAGGGATATTTCCCTGATCAAGGAGTATTACCGGCGGGGCGGGCGCTATATGACCCTCGCCCATAACGGCCATAATGATATTTGTGACAGCGCCCAGCCGAAAAAGGATCTCGGCGACGGACCGGCAGAACATGGCGGGGTCAGTGAGTTCGGCAGGCAGGTCATCGGCGAGATGAACCGCGTCGGCATGATGGTTGATATTTCCCATGTCTCGGCGGACTGCATGATCCAGGCGGTAAAAATGTCAAAGGCCCCGGCGATTGCCTCTCATTCCGGGGTTTACGCCCTTGCCGCCCATCCGCGCAACCTGACCGATGAACAGATGAAATTGCTGGCGGACCATGGCGGGGTGATGCAGCTGGTGGCCTATACCGGTTTTATAAAAGTTGACCAGGGACGCAGCGATGCCATTGATGCGCTGGCGGCAGGGATTGCCGGGCGGCATGGTCTGGCAAAGGATGATTTTGACAATATAGAAAAACTGCCGGAGTGGCGGCAGGGACAGGCGGAAATCGACCGGCAGTTTCCCCTTGCCACGGTGAAGGATTTTATCGATCAGGTTGATTATGCGGTCAGGACTATTGGCATTGACCATGTCGGTATCAGTTCGGATTTTGACGGCGGCGGCGGCATTACCGGCTGGAATGATGCCTCGGAAAGCCTGAACATTACCCGGGAACTGGTTGCCAGAGGATATTCGGAACAGGATATTGCCAAAATCTGGGGTGGTAACCTGCTGCGTGTCTGGGCCGAGGTGGACCGGGTGGCGGCCCGTCTGAAAAAAGCACAAGACGAATAAATTTTTATGTAAATCTTTACCGGCCTTTTACATTTTGGCGCTAACCTGTGTCTCAGGTGTAAAAGTAAATGTAAGAGTTTTAGCAAGCAGGATTGTCCTGTGACAATAGCAAACTGTCGGCAACGGCAGGACGCAAAGCCTCTGGTCCCTACTTTATGTATGCTGTGCAGGGACAGCAGGGTTACCGCAAGGAGATTAAAATGGCACATTCAGATAACAGCTCTAATAGTTCACGTCTGTCCAGTAATTTTGAATATAAAAAAGAACTGGCCTTCCAACTGGTAAAAAGATTTGGCATGACCGCAGCCCGTCAGACCTGCATCCAGAATAAATGGGATGAAGTTCTCAAGGCTGTGGATTCCGTCAGAATACACTGACATAACCATTATATAAATATCCGCACTACAGCCCTGTCAATCAGTCCAGCCCGGTCTGGCTGACGGGGCGTTTGCTGTTGGGGTGCCGGGGGGCGACTCAATAATAATTTGGCCGCAAATACCCCTGAAAAGTCATCAATATTTTGTAAGCCATTGGTAAATACAGCATAAATTCTGTTTAATTCAATAATTATACAGAAAAATTTTACGCTGGGCATTTTTCTGTTTTTGATGACTGACCGGTAACATGGGGATGCTAAGCCATGGTATTAAAGATGTTTTTCAACATGGTATAATGTTATTTTGTTATATCCTGTCAGGTTGTTTTTTCCGTAAATACAAGTTTTTTTCAATTTGATCCAAAGGGGGTCTTGTAAAGCACATGGAAATTGGGATAGTGTGCGAACAGTTCAGCCACCCGGAGTCTATTCCGGGGAGCAGAATTTGGAACGGATAGGGAATTCGTGTACGAAAATGTAATAATAAGCCTGCAAGATCACAGGAAATGCATATAGTTCACGTTTAAAGGTTAATACGTATTATTAATGTAAGTAAGGGGTATAGCTTGATGGTGACCAGCAGTTCAGATGTGGGGGGGTCTTCCCCTGTATATGCTGGTTATTCTTGTCATCTTATCCCGGAATTATTCCGTCGTTCAGTATTTGCCACATTAGCGGGCATGATTTTAAACAACTCAAAAAAAGCTGTAGGAAGAAGAATGATTAAGCATCGAGTTAGAACTGTGGTTCTTTCCGCCGTTGCTGCTGCGTCCCTTGTCTTGGGTGCGGGCAGTGCGGGTGCTACTGATCTGGATCAAATCCTTGAAGTAGGTATAAAGTCCAATCAGGTAGCACAACAATCACAAGAGAAAATCAACAAGATTGTTGACCAAACCGATAAAATTACCGGCGATTACAAAGCTGTTCTGAGGACCATTGAAGGTCTGCGTATCTATAACGCGCAGCTCCAGCGTCAGATTGACCTTCAGGTCGTCGAAATGAACAAGCTGAGCAAATCCATCAAGGGCGTGACATATATCAAACGTCAGATAACCCCGTTGATGATGAAAATGGTTGATGCGCTTGGTGAATTTATCAAAAATGATCTTCCGATCAAACGGGAAGAACGCATTGCCGGCATTGAACGTCTGAGAGAATTGATGGACAATCCGAATGTTGATACATCCGAAAAATTCCGCAGCGTATTCGAGCTTTACCAGATTGAAAGTCAATATGGTCGTGCGGTTGAGGCTTATACCGGCAAAGTCAATGTCGGTGGTAACGAGCTGGAAGTTGACATGCTGCATATTGGCCGTATCGCGTTGATTTATCAAACCCGTGACGGCAAGGAATCCGGCATGTGGGATCAGGAAAACCAGAAATGGGTTGCTCTTGATGAATCCTACCGCAAACCGATCCGGCGGGCATTGGCCGTGGCCAACAAACAGGCCGCCGCAGATACTCTCCTGAGATTGCCGATCCCGGCACCAATTGCCGGTAAAATGGAGGCAGCGAAATGAGAAAATTCGTAAATATTATCCTTGCTGTTGCCCTGATGGGTTTCGGAGCCTTTGCCGTAACATCGGCATCTGCACAGGAATCATCGGAGGCGAAAAACCTGGATCAACTGCTTGAGCTTGTCAAGCAGGGTGCCTATAAGGAAAGTCTGGAAAATAAACGTCGCGAGCGGGAATTTGCCCAGCAGAAATCCAAGCAGAAGGCTCTGTTGGCCAGCGCCCGCAACACCCAGAAACAGGAAGAACGCCGCTCAAGCCGTCTTGAGGCAGAATTCAAGGCCAATGAGAACAAGACCGCCAAGCTGCAGGAAGATCTGGCCCATGAACTCGGGGCGTTGAAGGAACTGTTTGGCGTGCTTCAGCAGGTCAGCGGTGATACCAAGGCGGTGTTTGAGACCTCCATCATTTCAGCCCAGTTTCCGGGTCGGGAGAAATTCCTCAATGATCTGATTGCCAAGGCCTCCAGTTCCGAACTGCCAACCATTGACGAAATTGGTCATTTATGGTTTGAAGTTCAGCGGGAAATGACCGAATCCGGCAAGGTTGTCAAGTTCAAGACCGATGTTCAATACCCCAACGGGGCGATTGAAAACAAGGAAATCGTTCGTGTCGGGACATTTAACCTGATATCTGACGGTAAATATCTTGAATGGCGGACCAAATACCAGAATGTTTCCGAACTGCCCCGTCAGCCCAAGGAACGTTACCTTAAAACGGCCCAGGGACTGCAGGATGCGACTTCCGGTTACGCGCCTTTCGCTATTGACGTGTCACGCGGTGCCATTCTTGGTCTGTTAATTCAGGCTCCGGGTACCTTTGAACGGATCGATCAGGGTGGGATCATCGGTTATATCATCATTTACGGTCTGGGTCCTCTCAGCCTGTTGCTGATTGTCATTTCCGGGATAAGCCTGCTTGTGACCCGCAACAAGGTCAAGGCACAGATCCGCAGTGATGTGGTCAGCGAAGGTAATCCGCTTGGACGGGTACTGAGTGTTTATGACCAGAACAAGGATGTTGATGTTGAAACGCTGGAACTGAAACTTGATGAGGCGATTCTGAAAGAAACGCCGAAACTTGAACGGTTCCTGACGATGATCAAGGTGATTGCCGCGATTGCGCCTCTGATGGGGCTGCTCGGTACCGTGACCGGGATGATCAACACCTTCCAGTCCATGACATTGTTCGGGACCGGTGATCCGAAACTGATGGCCGGGGGTATTTCCCAGGCTCTGGTGACGACGGTTCTGGGGATTGTCGTGGCGCTGCCGACGGTGTTCCTGCACTCGATTGTTGCCGGGTGGAGCAAGGATATCATCCACACTCTTGAAGAACAGAGTGCCGGTATCATTGCCGTTCATGCTGAACAGGGCCATAAATAAGGGAGCCTGATCATGTATGAGCTGATAGATTTGTTTGAGAAAGTCCGGGACTTTATGGAAAAAGGCGGACCGATTCTGACAGTGATATTCATTGCGATCTTTGTGCTCTGGACTGTCGTGTTTGAACGGTTGATCTATTTCAAAACCGGACATCGCAAACAAGTGAATGAGGTTATGGCAACCTGGGAGGCCCGTCCTGAACGGACCTCCTGGTTCGCCACCCAGATCCGCCGGGCAATGATCAGCCAGGTGAATATGGATTTGAGAAGTAATTTTTCGCTGGTCAAGACTTTGGTGGCGATTATCCCCCTGATGGGGCTTCTTGGAACCGTGTGGGGCATGATTGAGGTTTTCGACGTCATGGCAATTCTGGGTAGCAGCAATGTCAAGGCCATGTCAGCAGGCGTTTCCAAAGCCACCATTCCGACCATGGCCGGAATGATTGGTGCCCTTTCGGGCGTGGTCGCCTCTTCCTACCTCAAGGGCAGGATGGACAAGGAAGCTGAATTGCTGGAAGACCATTTAACCAAGGATCATTAAGAGAATAAATATGCGTAGACATTCTTCAGATAATACTTCGGAAGACGCAGAAATTGATATGACACCGATGCTTGACATCGTGTTTATCATGCTGATCTTCTTCATTGTTACCGCGTCCTTCCTCAAGGAAGCCGGTATTGATATCAACCGCCCTGATGCCTCGACCTCGGTCAAGGCAGACAAGGCGAATATTATGATTGCTGTAAGTGCGAATGACGAAGTCTGGATGGAAAAACGCCGGGTAGACGTCCGGGCGGTGCGGGCCAATGTGGAACGCCTCCGGGCGGAAAATCCCGAAGGGTCCGTGGTTATCCAGGCTGATGTTGATTCCAAGTCCGGTATTGTAATGGAAGTTGTTGATGCCGTCCGTCAGGCCGGGGTCAGTGACTATGTGGTGGCGACGACAGAAAAATGATAGTACGTTATACACTCTCAGTCATATTCGCCCTTCTGGTCACCTTTTTCCTCTTCTGGGGGATGCAGTATCTTATTGCCATTGGCAGTGACAAGAAGAATGACAGCATTAAAGGTCAGAAGGTGGAGATTGGCGAAGTACAGAAAGCTCAGGAAGTTGAGCAGAAAGTACGTAAACCCGATAAGCCCGAAGAGGCAGACACGCCTCCGGAAGCTGTTGATATGGATATGGACACCAATGTCGATGCCGTCAGTACCGGAATCGAGATTGGCATGGCCCCTGTTACCGCAGAAGTCAGCGTTGGTGGAACCGGCGGTTTTGCTGCCAGCGACGGGGATTATCTGCCCATTGTGAAAGTGGCGCCGATCTATCCACGCCGCGCCCAGGAACGGGGGCTTTCAGGATATGTTATCCTGTCATTCACCGTGACCCACCTCGGCACGGTAACCGATGTCAAGGTTATCGAAAGCACAAATTCTGTATTTAACCGTGCGGCGGTCAAGGCGGCACTGAAATTTAAATACAAGCCGAAAGTGGTTGATGGCAAGCCGATTGATGTGGCTGGTGTGCTGCATAAAATCACTTTCGAGATGGAAGACAAGTAGAGGCGACAGCGTATGAAAAAATTTACTCACCTTACGAAGACCCTCGTATCCGCAACAGCCGGTGTGGCCTTGCTTGCCGCATTTTCTGTTGCGCCGGTCATGACCGGCATCACTGATCAGGCCTTTGCCTCCTCGACTGACAAGGACAAGAGGAAGTTCGAAGACCGTAAAACACGCAGGACCCCGGCCCTGAGTGAAAAAATCTACAAGGTCCTCGGCAAGGCCCAGGAACAGGCGGATGCCAATAATTATCCTGCTGCCATGCAGATTCTTGAAGATGGTCTTGGCTACAAGCTTGACAAGCTCAACAGTTACGAGCGGGCGCAATATTATAACTTCAGGGGGTTCCTGTTCTACAGCCAGGAAAAATATACCGAGGCCCTGAAGGCCTATGAAAATGTGTTGCGACAGGAAAATCTCCCGGCGGCGATGGAAGATACCACGGTTTATACCATGGCCCAGCTCTATTTCATCAAGGAGGATTTCAAAAGTTCGATCCGGATGATGCAACGCTGGCTGAAATTTCAGCCAGCACCAACAGCACAGCCGTTAATTCTTCTGGGGCAGGCCTATTATTCGCTTGGGACGAAGGACGGTGTTTCCGAAAAAGAGGCCCATGGATATTTTAAAAAAGGTATCCCCTATATTCTCAGGGCCATAGACCTGTATAAGAAAGCTGGCAAGCAGCCGAAGGAAAACTGGTATCTCCTGCTCCGGGTTATGTATTTCGAGATGAAGGAGAATCAGAAGGTTATTGATATTCTGGAGCTGCTGGTTCAGAAATGGCCCAAGAAGGAATATTGGTTACAGCTTGCCGGGATGTATGGCGAGATGGCCTCTGACGAGAAATCGGAGAAAAAAAGAGATCTTCTTGAGAAGAAGCAGCTTGCAACCTATGAAACTGCCTATCGTCAGGGTTTCCTTGAAAAAAGCAGTGAGCTTGTCAATATGTCACAGCTTTACATGTATCACGAGGCACCCTACTGGGCATCTGTGGTTCTGGATAAAGGGCTGAAAAGCGGCAAGATAAAAAAAGACAAGAAAAACTACGAAAGTCTTGCCCAGGCTCGAATCAATGCACAGGATATGAGGCAATCTCTGGAGCCGTTGCGTAAAGCGGCGGAAATGTCTGATGATGGAGAGATATATAAAAAACTCGGTCAGGTCTATATGCAGCTTGATGATTATAAAAATGGCGCAAAATATTTGGGGCTGGCCCTGAAAAAAGGTGGCCTGAGGCGGCGGGACTCTGTCGCGATCTATCAGGGCATGTGCTATTTCAATCTGGGTGAACTGGACAAGGCACGCAAATCTTTCAAGATTGCCGCCAAGGACAAGCGAAGTCGCAAACAGGCCCATAAATGGATTTCCTATCTTTCAAAAGAAAAGAAACGGTTGCGGCAAATCAAGGAATTCCTTGGCTAGACCATTTTCCGGATATTCAATTTAAATATAAACAGGACAGGGCGGTAGTGTTATCGCCCTGTTTTTTATTGCTATATGACTTGTGTGTTTTTTTATACTGGATTATCGTAGGCGATATGGTGGAGCAAGAATTTGGGAGCGTATATGACATTATTGACGCATATATTGATTGCCGCGACCTATGCGCTGATTGCGGCTCTGGTCGCTTTTGTCTTTCCCGGCCTGTTTGAAGGGTTCGATGACATTACAGCGCGGATTTCAGGGGCCGTGATTTTTCTGATTGGACTACAGTTTCACAGCATGTATATCTGGAAATTCGGCAAGGAAGATACCGTCAACCGCCTGTTGGCCCTTCACCAGGATTATCAGGTCAGCCTTGACCGGCTGGAGGAAAGCAAGACGGAACTGGCGGAACTCAGGGAAAAAATCTACAAGCTGGACAGCCGGCAGAATACCGAGATTATCTCGGAAATGCATGTGTTGCAGACCCTGCTTGGCCAGGTGATCGAGAAATCCGGAAAGTCACTGGACAAAAAGGCCGGCGGGGAGGCCGGGGAGCCTCATATCCGAGACAGGATTGAACAGCGCGATCACAGTGATGGCGAGGTGCTGAATATTATGCATCATGCGCTTGAGGGCAACAAGGTTGATCTCTATCTGCAACCAATTGTCGCCCTGCCGTCCCGCCGGGTCATTCATTATGAATGTTACAGCCGGGTCCGGGATGAAGAGGATAATGTCATTTTCCCCTCGCAATATATTAAACTTGCCGAAGACAGCGGTCTGGTTGGAACACTGGATAACCTGTTGCTGTTTCGCTGTATTCAGGTTATTCGCCGTCTGGGTCCCCGGCGGCCCGGCCTGCGTTTTTTCTGTAACATTTCCTCGGTATCGCTGAATGACAAGGAATTTTTTCCTCAGTTCATTGATTTTATGATGGAAAATAATGAATTATCTGACCGGTTGATTTTTGAATTTTCACAAAAAGATGTGTTGCGCCATACGCCGCTTGTCGGGCGCAGTCTGGCAACATTGGGGCGCCGGGGATTTCGCTTTTCGATGGATCAGATCGTTGATTTGAATATGGACCTTGCCGATCTTTCTTCGCGCTATTTCCGTTATGCCAAGGTGGATGCCAGAATGATCCTTGGTCAGGAGGCAGATATTCAGTCCGATGATCTGAAAGAAGCCTTCAGCCGTTATGACATTGACCTGATCGCAGAGAAGATCGAGACTGATGAAACAATCATTGAAATACTGGATTTTGGCATGGATTACGGTCAGGGCTACCTGTTTGGCGAACCGCGTCTCAGCAGTGATATCCGGCTGGATTTATAAATTCACCACCCGGTTTTTTCCGCCAGCGCCAGCCTGGTATAAATGTGCCAGCTTTATGAAAACAAGGCGTCAATATCCGATTGAGTGGTATTTTCAGACGGCTTGGGGTCAAGCCCGGCCTTGGCATCCTGTTCGTAAACGACGGGCTTTGGCGGGTTGATTTTGGCTTTTTTCTCAGCTTGTGCCAGGGCTTTTCTTTGTTTTGCCTGTTCAATCAGATCAGGTTCGGTCTTTTCCTTTTCCGGTGCCCCACCTTCTTCCTTGCTGTCCAGCTGCGGCGTTTCCCTTGCGTCCTCTTTGATGTCTTCCGGGGTAATTTCCGACGTCCCGTCGAATTTGAAATCAATATCATCACCATCAGCAGCAGATGCCGTATCCTCTGCCGCTGTCGCCGGTTTTGCTTCCACTGCTACCGGCTGCACTTCCTCTGGTATCTCTGCTGTATCACCGCTATTCATGTCCTCATCTTCGACGTTCCCGGACTGTCCATTCAACAGGGCATCAATTTCTGACTGGTCAATGCCTTCGCCTTCCAGGGCCGGACCGCGCAACAGGGCCTCGTCTTCGGTGAGTTCTTCTTTGGCATTCTGACTATTCTCCATAACCCCGAGAATATTTATCAGACGGCCAACACGGTCTTCGACATGTTCCAGAGTGCTGACGACCTTGCTTATTCTCTGTCCGGTAATATCCTGAAAGGAGCAGGCCTCGAATATCTGCATAACCGCATCATTTACGGTGGTGGAATAGGCCTCCATATCACCTGGATCTGCCTCCATAATCGATTCGGCTGATTCCATGATGATGTTGGTGGCACTTTCGGTTTGCTGGACGATGGCCTCCAGTTCAAGGCCGGCCCGGGGAATTCCGGCTGAATTTTCATGTTCCGGTGACAGGGAGGAGATTTCCTGACGGGCATCATCAATATAATCTGCCAGCGCCTGGCATTCGGCATAAATTGTCAGGTCAATGGATTTGAAATAGCTTTCCAGGGACCGCATCAGGACTTCGGTCAGGGCGGCCACGTCCGGCAGGGATACAGCCTGATGATCACCGGCGCGCAGTCTGTCGACAAGCGGGCCGATATGTTCGGGCAGGAGGCCTTTGGACATCAGAATTCTCCAAGTACGCTGGATAATTTCTGCTTCAGGGTTGCGGCATTGAAGGGTTTGACAATATAGTTATTTACCCCGGCCTTTTTGGCCGCAATGACGTTGTCGGTCTTTGATTCTGCGGTGACCATGATAAAGGGGGTTTTCTTGAGAATATCATCGGCACGTACTTCCTTGAGCAGTTCATATCCGGTCATGGGTTCCATATTCCAGTCGGAAATAATCAGCCCGTAACTTTTGGCCCGCATCTTGTTCAGGGCTTCCGCGCCGTCACTGGCCTCATCAACATTATTGAAGCCCAGTTGTTTGAGGAGATTGCGAATAATCCGCAACATTGTTTTATAATCATCCACTATCAGGATGGACATTGCCTTATCTACAGCCATAATTTTTCCGTTACTAAAGTTAATAATTCGTGTTTGGCAAGGTGGAATATACCACGCATTGCGGATGACAGTCTCAAATTATCCCAATCTGTTAAAAAAAAGGTTAATGTGACAATGACCATGATTATTTTATTTGCTTTATTTGCTTTGGCATACTACCCACAGAGGGGTAAATAACAGATATCAACGCAAGAAGGGTGGTATATGCCGGATATCAAGGAGGCCTGTTTTAGCAGTCTGAAGTCTGGCCAGTCTTTTACGACGGTCAAAATGGTCCGCGATGAGGATGTCGTGAAATTTTCCGAGGTGACGGGGGATGTCAACCCGATTCATCTTGATGAAGCTTACGCCGGAAAGTCCGTCTTTGGCGAACGCATTGCCCATGGCATGATATCGGCGGGCTATATATCGGCAATTTTTGGCACTGAATTTCCCGGACCCGGCAGTATTTATCTGTCCCAGAGCCTGAAATTCAAGGCCCCGGTCAAGATTGGCGCGACGGTCGAAACCACGGTGACGATTACCGGCCTGAATGAGAAAAGAAAGCAGGTTACTCTTGACTGTATATGCAGGGTTGCCGACAAGGTGGTTCTGACCGGTGAGGCCCGGCTTATGGTGCCTGATGAGTGTAAATAAAATGCCCTAACGAGTGAAAAGACGTTATGAAAATTTTCAGGCATAGTGAAAATCTTCCGGATGATGTAAGGGGCAGTGTCGTCGTCCTTGGTAATTTTGATGGCTTTCACAAGGGGCACCAGACGATCATTGGCCGGGCGGGAAAGCTCGCACATGAAATGAACTGCCCCCTGTCCGTGCTGGTACTGGAGCCGCATCCCCGCAGCTATTTCAATCCGGGGCAGGATGATTTCCGTCTGACTTCTTTTCGGACCAAGACCCATCTGCTGGAAAATTTCGGGGTCGATAGCCTGTTTGTCCTGCCGTTTGATCACATATTATCGCGCAAGTCAGCCCAGGATTTTGTCATGGATATCCTGCTGCATGACCTGGGCATTCTGCATGTTTTTGTCGGCTATGATTACCGGTTCGGGGCCGGGCGCGGCGGCAGTGCCGGCCTTTTGGCGCAGATGGGCGACATGGAACAGTTCGGCGTTACCATTGTTGAAAAGATTATGGAGGGGGATCATATCTATTCCTCGACCAATATCCGCGAATCGATCCGTCAGGGCAAGGTCAGGCTCAGCGCCGACCGGCTTGGTCACTGGTGGCATGTCGAAGGCCATGTCCTGCACGGGGACAAGCGGGGGCGGACGATTAATTTTCCGACGGCCAATATGTCGATGGAAGGCTATATCAAACCGAAACTCGGGGTCTATGCAGTCCGGGTAATGATTGACAGCGGCCCGGCACAGGGGGTCTGGACCGGGGTCGCCAATGTTGGAAAAAGGCCGACCTTTGCCAGTGATGATCTGCTGCTGGAGGCGCATATTTTTGATTTCGACCATGACATATACGAGATGTCGATCAAGGTGGAATTTGTTGATTTTATCCGCCCTGAACAGAAGTTTGACGGCCTTGACTACCTGAAAGCCCAGATCGAAAAAGATTGCCTCGTCGCCAGAAAAATACTGGCCGACCCGCAAAATCAACAGATGTCCCTGCCGCCGCCCCGCCGGGAAGATTATCTCTAACCACAAAAGGCTCGACAAGGCTTGCCCGGACTTGCTACAAAGTGTCAATTTTCTGCTGATATAAAAGTTAAGATTTGCCATGACCAAAGATTACCGATCGACATTATTCCTGCCGGGAACCGATTTCCCTATGAAGGGCAGCCTGCCAAAGCGCGAACCGGAATGGCTGGCGAAATGGCAGAAAATGGATATTTACGGCAAGCTCCGGGACAAGGGCCGGGATAATCCGGATAAATTCATCCTGCATGATGGCC